>JAEUQO010000458.1 GCA_016789605.1 Acidobacteriota bacterium | reverse complement strand
GGACAGATCGAAGTCAACGATCCGATTCGCGTCTATGACGTCAGCGGTCCCTGGGGCGATCCGCAATTCAACGGCGATGTGCGCGACGGGCTTCCGGCGTTGCGACGCAACTGGATCATCGCGCGCGGCGATGTCGAAGAATACGAAGGCCGCACGATCAAACCCGAAGACAACGGCTACCGTTCTCCAGATGAAGCGAAATATGCGCGCGAAAAATCCAAAGGCAAGTTGGAAGAGTTTCCAGGGCTGCGCCGCCAACCGCTGCGCGCCAAAGCCGGTCACAACGTGACGCAGATGCATTACGCCCGCAAAGGCATCATCACACCCGAAATGGAATTCGTCGCCATCCGCGAAAACCTGGGACGTGAAGCCGCCTTTGAAGCCTTGAACGATCGCAGCAAATTGAACTTCCAGCACAAAGGCGAATCGTTTGGCGCGAGCGTTCCTTCGTACGTCACGCCGGAATTCGTGCGGCAGGAAATCGCACGCGGACGCGCCATCATCCCGGCGAATATCAATCATCCCGAAAGCGAACCGATGGCGATTGGTCGCAACTTTCTGGTCAAAATCAACGCCAACATTGGCAATTCGGCGGTGGCGTCTTCGATTGAAGAAGAAGTCGAAAAGATGCGTTGGGCGACGAAATGGGGAGCCGACACGGTGATGGATTTGTCCACGGGCAAAAACATTCACGCTACGCGCGAATGGATCATCCGCAATTCGCCTGTGCCGATTGGCACCGTGCCGATTTATCAGGCGCTGGAAAAAGTTTCTGGCAAAGCCGAAGAACTGACCTGGGAAATTTACCGTGACACGCTGATTGAACAGGCCGAACAAGGCGTTGATTACTTCACGATCCACGCCGGAGTTCGGTTGCCGTACATTCCGCTGACGGCCAAACGCACGACGGGCATCGTCAGCCGCGGCGGTTCAATTATGGCCAAATGGTGTCTGGCGCATCACCGGGAAAGTTTCTTGTACACGCACTTCGCTGAAATCTGCGAAATCATGCGGGCGTACGACGTGAGCTTTTCACTCGGCGACGGCTTGCGACCGGGTTCAATTGCCGACGCCAACGACGAAGCGCAATTCGCTGAACTGGAAACCTTGGGCGAACTGACCAAGATTGCCTGGGGAATGGATTGTCAGGTGATGATCGAAGGCCCCGGCCACGTGCCGATGCATTTGGTCAAAGAGAACATGGAAAAACAGTTGGCCGTGTGCGACGAAGCTCCGTTTTACACGCTGGGGCCGCTGACGACAGACATTGCCCCGGGTTACGACCACATTACGTCGGCAATTGGCGCAGCGATGATCGGCTGGTTCGGCACGGCGATGTTGTGTTACGTCACGCCGAAAGAGCACCTGGGCTTGCCGGATAAGAAAGACGTAAAAGACGGCGTCATCACCTACAAGCTGGCCGCGCACGCAGCCGATTTGGCAAAAGGTCACCCGGGTGCACAGCTTCGCGACAATGCCGTCAGCAAAGCGCGGTTTGAATTCCGCTGGGAAGATCAGTTCAACCTGTCGCTCGACCCGGAAACTGCGCGCGAATTCCACGACGAAACCCTGCCGCAGGAAGGCGCGAAACAAGCGCATTTCTGTTCGATGTGCGGGCCGCATTTCTGTTCAATGAAAATCACGCAGGATGTGCGCGACTTTGCCGCCAAACAAGGGGTGGATGAGCAACAAGCGCTCGCCGCCGGAATGGCCGCGAAATCGGAAGAGTTCAAACAATCCGGCGCAGAGATTTATCTGAAAGCTTAAGCTGACACTGTGTCCGTAAAAGAAACTGCCTGGCGCGATGCCAGGCAGTTTTCTTTTTACGGAGACTTTTCCTGGCAATTTGCGGCGAACAAGTTGCCGTTCTGCGGCAATCCTCCTACCATTGCGTCGTTTTCTTCCCCTCTTCTTAACCCAAACAACTTGCGAGGTGGCGTGTATGAAGTGCCCGGTGTGCAAAACCGAAGAGCTGGCGGCATCTGCGCTCGAACAGAGCCTGACCTGTCGTCATTGCGAGCGTTGCGGCGGCAATTGGATTCAGTCGTTTGAATACTGGAAATGGCGCGAACAGCACAAAGACAACCTGCCCGAAAACCTGCTCGATCCGGACGATGTGCCCGCGCACGTGCCGCATCCGAAAACCGGCGCACTACAAGCCAAATTTTGCCCCGAATGCAGCAGCATCCTCGTGCGTTATAAAGTCGGCCACGGCGTCAATTTTTCGTTGGATCAATGCGGCAATTGCGGCGGCGTATGGTTTGACAAAGACGAATGGGAATCGCTGAAGGGCCGCAATCTGCACGACGATGTGTACACGGTTTTTACCGCCCCCTGGCAAGCCAAAGTCCGCACACAGGAATCATTGCGCGCGCAAGAAGAACTCTACCGCAAGAAATTTGGCGAAGAAGGGTTTGAGGAAGTCAAACGGATGAAAGAATGGATTGATGAACATCCGCGCAAACAGGAAATTCTCGCCTATCTGATGTATAGCTCGCGCTGAGCGCGCTCATTCGCGATATTGAATCGCTTCCAAAAACAGACCGGACGGCGGCGCGGTCACACGCGCCGGTGCGAATCTGGCTTTGCTTTGCGGCGCGGTCAGCAAACGGCCAAATTCTTCCACGCTGACCTTGCCGCGTCCGACTTCAACCAGACTGCCGACCAACCGCCGCACCATTTTCCATAAAAAATGCGACGCCGTGATGCGAAAGAGGATCAGGTGCTCTTCGATCACAATGTCTGCTTCGTGCACGACAACCACGGTCGAATCGTCCGGGCGTTTGGCGTCGCGTTCACTAAACGCAGCAAAGTCGTGACGCCCTGGCAACAACGCACAGGCGTCGCGCATTGCGCGCACATCCAAACGGTCTTTGACCCACCAAACGAACTTTTTGTTGAAAGCCGTGCGGCGCGTCGAAATCTGATACAGATAGCTGCGCGCGACGGCATCGTGGCGCGCGTGAAAGCGATCAGCGGCTTCTTCCACCGCAAGCACGTTGATGTCCGGCGGCAGCCGGTCATTCAATCCGTACAGGAGTTCCTGCGGACGCGGCAAATTTTTGGGGCGGCCTCCGCGCGGCGACAACTTCAGGTGCGCCACCTGTGCGATGGCATGCACGCCTGCGTCGGTGCGTCCCGCGCCACCGATTTCAACCGCGCGTTCAAACAGCGCTTCCGCAGCTTTGCGCAATTCTCCGGCCACCGTACGTGCGTGCGATTGTTCCTGCCAACCGCTGTACCGCCCGCCGTCATATTCCAAAATCAGTTTCCAGGTTTTCACAATTGAGTTTTAAGTCTGCGTATCGCCAACCGTTTGTCGCTGCCAGATGGCCAGCGCTTCGGCGGGCGTGGCAATGACGAAGTCAGCGACGCGCGGATGCGTGCGCAAATAATTCAGGTTGCGCTCAAATGTCGCCCAAAGCGTTTCGTGCAAAAAGACATCCGTGCGCATAATAAAGTTGAGGATCGGCGCTTGCTGTTCTTGCAACAAGGCCTCGCAAAACCGCCGAAACAAGCTGTGATTGCTGGCCAGATTGATCGTCAGATAGTCTTCGCCCGGATCATCCGCTGACCAAATCGCGTTGTACGGCGAACGCCGCAGTTCATGCGAAGTGCCCGCTACGCGCACGTGCATTTGATGCGGACGACCGTCCCGTTTCTGTTCCGGCACGGGAATCATAAACCCATGCGCACCTGATCCTTTGCCCGCGCGAAACAGGTCTTCGCGCAACAGGTCTGCGGCATAGGTCGCGAGCAGTTCGTCACCATCCCAGAGATCAACATAGATCGTTTCATCTGGCCGCCGTGCATCATACACCCAACCTTGCAACCACACCTCATTCACCTCGTCCAACCAGCCCTGATAAGAAGTCCAAAATGGTGTTTTGAGTTGCTGGCGCGCTTCAGGCGATAACATCGGACACGCCCAATGCAAACTGGCAGTGCTGATCGGAATCATCCACAAATTGCGCGCTGCGGCCCCGGTTTCGCAACGCAAGAAATCTGCTGGCGCAGGGCGATACGGAATGCGCGGTGCGGGACGGTAATCAGGAATCGCGCCAGTGAACAATTCGGACAGCGCTTCCTGTTTACGCCCTGGCTCAATCGTCAGGTCAAACTCGACGCCCAGCGTTTCTAGCAAAGCAACTGTTTCGTTGTTCAACCAACGATCGCCAAAACGAAAACTGCGACACGGCTTCCCAAATTGTTGTTCAAAACACCTGAGGCTTTGCCGGACGCAATGTTCAACCCAGGCTTGATCGCCAAAATCTGAAACCCATTGCGCTTCCGCTGTCAGCCAGCGCCACGAATGCGGGTGTACGCCGATTTCGTCTTCCGCTTGTTGCATCAGCGAAAAACATGACTGGTAACGGGTCACAGCCCAATCGGCAACGCCATAGGTAAGTTCAACCTGAGGATCAATGCGCACATACCAACTGAAATGCGCCTGGCTGCCAGTGGCTTTGGTCAATTTGCCGCGCCAGTCTTGTAACGGCTCCCAACCGGCTTCAAAACCCAGCCAATCCTTTCTGTTGTGTGGATCAATCGCTCGTGTATCCGGCTCTAAGTCTATGCAAAAGATAAGAGGGACTTTTGTTCTGGTATTGTGTTGAACCGACATCACCGCTCCTACAGCACCCAAAAACGACTTCTATTCACGCGCAGCCGGTGCTGAATTCCAATCCGCAGACCCGGAATCAGACACAGCCGTCACATCACGCAGTGCTGCTGCTGGAGAAATGGAGGCAATCAAAACGGCTTCAGTGGCAGGTCAATAGAAAGCTCCGGGAAAAGGGGATATCTGATCCCGGCGTTTTCTGCTTATCGTAAGCCGTTCAGGGGTGAATAAATTTGCGAGGTTATAACCGTCAACCAATCAGTTCATATAACAACAATTCTTATTTATCGAACAACGCTTCAGCAGCAAGCTGGCAAAGAATATCACAACCTCAAACCTCCCAGCCGTCAACCTGGGTTCCTTTGGGTTGCGGTTTGCGCAACACGGCCTCTTCACGTTCGCGCGCGGACACAGACGAAGCGCTGAAATATTTCTGCCATTCCGCAGGCGCATCTATGGTTTCGCCGCCGTGTTTGGTTACGCGCTGACGCACCGCACACAGCACCGGCGTATTGACCGCGACGCCAGAAACGATCACCTGCCCTTTGGTCAGCGCAGGCAATTCGTCAAGCAAACGGCGACCTGCGCCCTCGACCGAAGAAGCAATCGTTTGCTGATCAATCGGATTCACGATGCGCATGATGAATTGCGTCATACATTGCGACAGCACGTCTTGATCAAGCTTGCCGGGTCGTTGCGTAATCAATCCGATGCCGACGCCGAACTTGCGGCCTTCGGACAGAATCGTTTTCAGGATGTTGGTCGAAACCACCTGCTGACCGGCGGGCGCATAACGATGCGATTCTTCGAGCAGGACAAACACCGGATACGGCAACGATTCGTCACCGGCTGCCGCATTGCCGCGCACGGTCGCCATACGCGCCTTGTTTGTGCGCCGCAACAACGTGCCGACAATCACTTGTTGTTCGTGCTCCTCGATTTCCGAAAGCTGCAAGACTGTGCATTGGCCGGGTTTGAACAGGTCTTGCAGCGGTATGTGCTCGTGATCGGAAAAGATGTGGCTTTGTTCAAAACGCCGCCGCAAACGCCACTCCAATCCGTCAATGGTGCTGACGTTGCCGCCCCCCTGCCCTTTGGCGTCTTCGTATTTCAGCGCGGTGACTTCGTTGAGCAAATCCTGAAAGCCCCAGGTGCCGCGTTCCGCGCCGCGCGCATTGATCAACGCGCGATACGCCTGGCTCAAAAACGCGCGCATCTTTTCGGTCATTTCCGGCAGCAAATACACGATGTCCGCTTCGGTCAGACTCGAAATGCGGACTTTGATTTTGCCCGGCGTAAAGACTTTGACTTCGGGTTGATAACCGCCGTCGGAAAATCCGGGCAGCGTGTGCATGCCTTGCAAGGTGTGATATTCGCCGTGCGGATCAACGATCAAAACCGCTGCACGATTTTGCGGCTTCAGCAACTCTTCGATCAGCACGCCCGCCAGATAACTTTTGCCCGACCCGGTCGAAGCCAGCACCGCCAGGTGCGTCGAAACAACATCTTTGACCGAAAGCACGACCGGCACTTCATCGGTTTTGCGCGTCAACAACGAACCGATGTGTGCGCCGCCCGCCTGCCCTTTTTGCTTGGGCGAAAGCATGCGCGTCAGCATTTCGTTCGACGCCAGCAACACCTGTTGCCCCGGCGCAGGCGGTATGCGCGGGTTGATGAAATCGCCAATCGTTTCGTGAAAGTAGCCGATGGTTTCGACCACGATTTCGTATAGCTCCGCGCCTTCGTCGCTTAATCCGATCAGGCTGGACACCAGCGACGGCGGCGTTTGCGGGTCAGCCAAAAAACTGTCCGGCAGGTTCCGCACCAGATGACGCTCGGTAATCGTGCCGACGATCTTCAGGGAATGTTCACCGTCCGAAGCGTGGTAATACACAAATTCCCCAACGCGCGTTTGTGCGTTATCGGTGGTGATAAAGGTGAATTCGTGCGGGTTCTCGCCCGGCCCTTTGACAGTACCAATCAGAATTTCTTGCATACTCGTAACCGACTCTCAGTTAAAACTTCGTTTGGGCTACGCCCAGCGAAACTTGAGATAGAATTGGCCACTCACCATTCAGGAAAACAAAAGCGCGCTTTTGAGCAGACGCGGTTTCAAATCTACGTACCCTTGTTCGCCCGCAATCAAATCGCGCAACACGTCGCGAATGCCACGATGCCGTTGCGCCAATTGCACCATGCGTTCGATCATTGGCGCGCCCGCAAATTTCCCATAATAAAACCGATCGCTCAATTCGGCGGCTCGGCGTAATTCCGCGCCAAACTCCGCGCGCCACAAATCGTCATAGTCCGTGGCCCGCGTAGCCAACGCGCGCGCCAGCAAATCCGCCGATTTGATGGCGTAATAAATGCCTTCGCCGGTCAGCGGATCAACAAAACCAGCCGCGTCGCCAACCAGCGCCCAGGCTTGCGCCGGATCGCAGACGCGCAAATGATCCCAGGTGCTGACGTCGAGCGCAGGCAAAATGGCGGCATAAAAATTCGTGTTCGCCGTGGTTTTGCCGTTGCCCGCGCGAATTTCACGCGCAGCAGCCGGGTCTTGCGTTTCGATGTAAGCGAGCAAAATTTCTTTCAGACGCGCGGGCGTCGTTTCTTGATAACCGCTGGCGATGCCATACGAAATGTGATCGTGACGTGGAAACAACCACAGATAACCGCTCAGGTCGGCCAGGTATTTGACGTCTACGCGACTGATGGTCTGTGGGCTGCGCACGTGCCACCCCAAGGCATAGGCAAAATCTTTCGCCTCGAATTTCACTCCGACACGGCGACGAATGACGCTGCTCGCGCCATCAGCGCCAACCAGAAAATCTGCGGTGAAATCTCCTGCCGAGGTTTCCAGATGCCATTTGCCGCCGCTGAAGTCTGACTTTTCGACGCGTGCGACGTGCAATTGCGCGCCCGCAGCAATGGCGCGCTGGCGCATCAGCTCTGCCAATTCGCGGCGCGAATAGATGGCAAAAGCGGCGCGTGGCGCCACGGTCAATTCGCGATTTTGCGCGGAAATCAGCCGCAAACTGCCGATCATCTGTTTGGGAGCAGGGCCATCGCGTAAAAAATCGAATTCGCGCAGCGCCTTGGAAGTCACGCCCCCGCCACAGGGTTTTTCCCAGGCCGGGCGGGCGTCAAACAACCGCACTTCAAATCCGCGTTGACATAATTGGTGCGCTAAATGCGAACCGGCGGGACCGGCGCCGACAATGGCAATTTGCATGCAATCTCTCGTCTCACCTGAAGTTGGGTGTGATGTGGTAAGCGCTGATTATACCCAATGCTTGCGGCGTAAGCGGCATTCGTCACAGCTTTAAGATCATTATTCTGCTGGCGGCTTTTCAGCAGCAGGGGTATGCTTCCGCTGCGGCACAGACCGCACGACAAAACTAAGCACTCACAAAGACCAATAAACAGAGAAAAACTGGCAATAGACCAGGGAGTCCATCATGAAAAAGAGAGTCTATGGCGTCAGCACGCTGGCCGCTTGCAGCCTGCTGCTATGCGGAAGCCTCTGGGTTTTCGGACAGCATGTGGGCCAGGACGGTCAAAAACAAAAACCAGCCCCATCCGATCAACCATTCGTCACACGAGAACAAACAGAGCTTGTTTCGTTAACCGTCAGCGTCACTGACCGTGATGGTCGCGCGTATGCCGGTCTGACGGTGAACGACCTGGAAGTGTACGAAGACAAGGTCAAACAAAAGATCGAACATTACAGCACCAACGACGCCCCGATCAGCGCCGGAGTCGTCTTTGATCTTTCTGGCAGCATGCAACCCAAACTTGAGGCAGCACGCGCTGCGCTCAAAGCCTTCGTTGATACCAGTCACGCCGACGATGACATTTTTCTGGTTGGGTTCAACCAACAGGCGCATCTGTTGGCAGAGTTTTCTGATGCCGAAAGTATGCGGCGGCAAGTGAATGTCGTCCACGCCAAAGGCGACACCGCGCTTTATGACGCCGCGTATCTGGGCATTGAGAAAGTCTTGCACGGTCGTCATCGTCGCCGGTTGCTGCTGATCATTTCCGATGGTCAGGACAACGCTTCGCGGTATAGCGTCGGCCAGTTACGTCAGCGGCTGAAAGAAACTGATGTGCAGGTGTATTGCATCGGCATCAATCGGCCCGGGTTACACGACAAAGCCGAATTGCGCGAACAACAGCGCGGCCAGATGATCCTCGAAGAACTGGCGCGTTTGACCGGCGGACGCACGTTTTTCGTCAACACCAACGCCGCGCTCGAAGAGGCGGCTTCGCGCGTGGCCCTGGAAGTTCGCCAGCAATACAGTCTGGGGTATACGCCCACCAATCAGCAGCGCGATGGGCGCTGGCGCAAAATCCAGGTGCGCGTGAACCGCACCCCGGACATGCCGCCGCTGACCGTGCGCACGCGCGAAGGCTATTTCGCCGCCGGTTTATAGCGCCGCAAACCAACGCGTCAACACATAAAAAATTTCCTGCATTCGTGAGCAATTTGCGCTCACCTGTTTCGCCTGTGAAGGGTGAGCAGCGCTGACAGGCGCGCTGTCGCAGGTCATCACCGTCTGTTCTAACCATTCAAATTTTGCCCGCAGTGCAACACGCATTTCTGAGCCGGTAAAACACGACAGCGGGAAGACGTTTAGAAACGCCTTCCCGCCGCAAGATAACCAAGCCGACCTGCTTTTCGTTCAACGACGAGGAGCAGTGTCGGCATATTTTTTGGCTGCATCGGCAAATTTATAGGGCAACACATCAGGCACGATGCTGACTTGCGTCGTAAATTTGAACGGATATTTGCCGCCGCTGTCATACACCAGTTCGACGAAAAACGCGGTGTAACCTTTCTCAGGTTTGGCAACGCGTCCAACATACGAGCCGTTCTTTTCTGCCTGCAAACGGGTGCTGCGATAAGCTTTGCCGATCACATCCAGGCGAAAGTCACGCGCTTCGGGATTGGTCGCCTGCCACAGGTTCACTTCTTTGGGTTTATCCACGGGCCGCACCACCAGCGAACCGTCTTTCTGTTTTGTCCACGAAAAGCGCGGACGCCGCTTACCCGCCAAAATGGATTGATAAAACGCGATCATACTGTCGGTCGCATCTGATCCCGCCAGATTGTGTTTGGCGTTGGGCACATAACGCAGGTGCTTTTCTTCCGGCAAATCACCGTAATAAAACTGCGAATTGTCGGGCAGGAAAAATTCGTCGCCGGCGGCATTGATCAGGAACTTGGGCATCTTCAGCGCCGCACGGTTGCGGTAATGATAGGCGTCTTCGATGCGCAAAACCTCCTGATATTCAGGCGTGCCGATCTTGTGCGGAAACAATCCGTGGTTGACGTAATCTTTCAATGCCGGAGAAAAGAATCCCAGGACTTCAAAATGATGGCGTGTGATCGCTTCGGAATTCAGCGCATCAATGACCAGCGGCATAATCGCCACGACGCGTTTGTCCACGACCCCGACCAGCCAGGTCGTCCAGCCGCGTTTCGAAGCGCCCGCCACGACAAATTGCGCAACGTTTACTTTGCCGCCTTCGTTGCTGCGCATAAATTCCTGAATGGCGTCGAGCGCGCGCACTCCGCTTTTGACCATCGCCAGCCGCACCAGCCAGAAATCGTCTTTGGTCGAAAAGTGTTTAACCCGCGTATAAGCGATCAGGTCGTCTTCAAACCGGGCTTTGTCTTTGGAATCGGTGAAATACAGCGGCTGGTTGGGCACCATCGCCAATTCGGCCACGACGGAATTGGTTTCGGTGGCGATGCGGGCGGCGCGTTCAGAAATTTTGCCGGGCGCGGGGTCGTTGTTGTTGCCACTGCCGATAAACAGCAATCCTTTGTCGCTTTTGACGAGGTCGGGTTTGATGATGGTCAGCCAGTGTTTCCAAACGGGGCGATCCACGTCTTTTTCGCTGCGCCAGGTTTGCGAAGTCAGCTCCAACACATAGGCGCGGCAACCGTCGCCGTTGAGTGTGTTGACCAGTTTCCAGCCATACACGGAATCTTTTTGCGCGATATAACGATCCAGCGCCGTCTGTTGCGCAGGCGTTTGGGCCCAGACCGTCAGGGCAAAAACCGCCCACAAGAGGCTTAGCGCCAGGAGTTTTTGTTTCATAGTGTGCCTCGCGTTGATGGGATGGAATTGCACCGTCACCGTAGCATAGCGACACGGTTGCGACAATTCTTCATTGACAGCCTTTGGCGCGATGCGTACCTTGTCGGCTTCTGTTCGGATCGGCCCATTTCGCTGCCGACTCATTTTTTCTCAGAGGTTCTTATGCTCGATCTACATTTTGTCCGCGAGAACTTTGACCAGGTGCGCGAAAAACTTTCGACGCGCAACTTTGATCCCGCCTTGCTCGAAGATTTCCAGAAACTCGACGGCGAACGCCGCGCCTTGATCCGCGAACGCGATGAACTCAACGCCGCCAGCAACCGCATCAGCAAAGAAGTCGGCGCACTGATGCGCGAAGGCAAAAAAGAAGAAGCCGAAGGCAAAAAAGCCGAATCACGCCAAATCGGCGAACAAATCAAAGGCATCGAAACCAAGCTCAACGAACTGGAAGAAGGCTTTAACGCCATTTTGCAGCGCATCCCGAACCTGCCGCACGAATCAGTGCCGCTGGGCAAAGACGAAGCCGCCAATGCCGAAGTTCGCCGTTGGGGAACGCCGCGCGATTTCGCGGCAGAAGGTTTCACGCCCAAAGATCACGTGGATATCGGCACTGCATTGGGCATTCTCGACACCGAGCGCGCCACCAAAGTCACGGGCGCGCGTTTTGCCGTGCTGAGCGGTTTGGGCGCGCGGCTCGAACGTTCTCTCATCAGTTTCATGCTCGATCTGCATACGCGCGAACACGGGTACCGCGAAATGCTGCCGCCGTTTATGGTCAACACCGATTCGCTGTTTGGCACCGGGCAACTGCCCAAATTCGAGGCGGATTTGTTCAAAGTCCGCTTTGAACGTGATTACTATCTGGTGCCGACCGCCGAAGTTCCGCTGACCAATTTGCACCGCGATGAAATTCTGAACGAAAGCGACCTGACGTTGAATTACACGGCCTATACGCCCTGCTTCCGTTCTGAAGCGGGCAGTTACGGACGCGACGTGCGCGGGCTGATTCGCCAGCATCAGTTCGACAAGGTCGAGCTGGTCAAAATCACCAAGCCGGAAGATTCATATGAAGCGCTGGAAGAAATGACGCGCAACGCCGAACGCGTGTTGCAATTGCTGGAGCTTCCCTATCGCACCGTGGCGCTTTCGACGGGCGATATGGGCTTTTCGGCGGCCAAAACCTATGACATCGAAGTCTGGCTGCCGAGTCAGAATACCTATCGCGAAATTTCTTCCTGCTCGAATTGCGAAGCCTTTCAGGCGCGCCGCGCGCAAATGCGCTTCAAACGCGACGGCAAATCCAAAACCGAGTTCGTTCACACACTGAACGGTTCGGGCCTGGCCGTGGGCAGAACCTGGCTGGCGATTTTGGAAAACTACCAGCAAGCCGACGGCACGGTGAAAGTGCCGTCGGCGTTGGTGCCATATTTGGGCGTCGAGGTCATTTCGGCCACGGCGTAATCTGTCCCGAAAAAAACCAAAGCGGCGCAAAGGTAAAGATTCCTTTGCGCCGCTTTGGTTTTTTCGCAGTTGGGATTGTTACGCCAATCGCTTACGGATGCGCGGTTCGAGCACGGCCCGCAGTTCGGCATCATCCAGCGCATATTCGATCAAGGTTTGCAGGTAATTGAGCGGATCGCCGATGGTCAGCCATTCGCCATCGGTCACCGGTTGGGCGACGACGCGGCCTCCGCGCCGCACATATTCGCGCACAGAATCTGTCAGCCACAGCTCATTCGCTTTGCCCAAAGGAATTTCGCTCAGAATCTGAATCACATCCGTAGACAGCAAAAAGCGACCAAACATCGCCAGGTTTGATTTGGCTTCCTCGCGCGGCGGTTTTTCGACCACGTCTTTCATTTCGCGAGCGCTGCCCTCTTTGAATTCGACAATGCCATAACGCACGACATCTTCCCAGGGAACCGGTTGCGTGCCAACCACCAATGCGCCGGTTTCGTGATGTACGTCTACCAACTGTTTGGCAAAAGGAACTTTGGTTTTGAGGATGTCGTCGCCGTAGGCATAAAGAAAGCCTTCACCGGCAGGAATGTACTGACGCGCCACCAACAACGGCGTGCCATTGCCATAGGGTCCGGCTTGCGGCTCAAAGATAATTTCAACGCCGCTGAGCACAGCGAGAAATTCATCAAGCGCTTTGTATTTGCCACGCGGCGGCAAAATGTCAGCGTGATATTGGCGATGCAACGGCGTAGGGTTTTCGCCCGTCACGATCACGATCTTTTTGATTCCGGCAGCGATGAACTCTTCAATGATTAACTGAATGGCGGGTTTGTTGATGATCGGCATCAACTCTTTGGGGTAGCCGAGCGTGACGGGCAACATACGCGTGCCTGACCCAGCGGCGGCAATCACACCTGTTTCGATCTTCATTTCAATACGTCTCCATTTGCAGAAATACTTTCCGCGGGGCCTGCGGCGAAAAACGCACCTTACCACCGACCAGCGCAGTGGCTCAAGAAAATCTTCTTCTGTACCCAGCAAGTTAGAATGTGGGGCCTCCCCCTTGAATCTCAAGACTCAAGGGGGAGGTTTATGTGTGTGGTAGGTTGGGTCAAGGTGGTTGTCAGTCAATGAGTGGAGCTGTTTGATCAGCTTCTTTATAAGAGGTGTTTAGGGTAGGAAAGCGCATAACTGAATAAAAAATCGGAAAATAAAAATAGTTATCCCAGCACTCACACAGTTACCCCACTAGGTAACAATAACCAGAAATTCCTGGTCAGTTAGTACCAAGCGAAGTTACTGCGTGCTAGACGCAGTTAGTTCAAATTGTATTCCCACGAGACGAAGCGATAGACGTAGAGACAGGGGCTTAACTATTTAGTTTTGGATGGATTGTTTCGCGCTGCTTTCCGATGCACCCTTGAGCGCGATTTGGGGGCGAGGTTCATTGCCTCGCTTGTTGAAAAGAACGCGCGGACTTTAATCTTCTCACCTAAGACTGTCAAGACTTTTAATTACAGATTCTCGTTGAAAAATACCAAGTGGTATTACGGTTTGGGAGGAGCATCATCCGGCGAAGTAACACGGCGTTTGCGAGTATAGGTTTTAGGCGCAGGCGGCGGCGGAATTTCGTCGAGCAACAAGTTGCCCGGCAGCGAAAACTCGATCTCCCATTGCCGTGCGAAGGTAGCGGAATCAATCAGCGGCAGGCGACGTGCAAGCGGGTCAGTCGCATCATCAAACGCAGGAAGTTCGATGGGCTTAGGAGCAACCAGCGCCGGAGCAGGTTCATTGGTTACGGGCGCAGCTTTGTCAGCATTGTTATCGGAAACGACCGCTTTCTCGGCAGGTGGCGTGGGCGGCGTAACTTCGGGAGCAGGGGGGGGCGCGTTCAACGCACCATCTTTGACAAAAGAGGTCGAGATTTTGCTTTGCGCTTCTTTTGGTTCTCGCGACTTGCTGGGGCGTGGCTGTAACTTGACCGGCGCGGGTTCTGTTTTCGGCTTTTCTGTCGGCGCAGTGTTGAGTGAAACGCTGCTATCAGTCAGCGGACGCCCGATTTTGGCTTCCAGCCCCGCAAGCGATCCGTGAACTTTGCGATAGAGCAATTCGATGATGGCGCGATTGACGTCAGCTTCATTACTGCGCGGCAATTCATACGCGGCAATATATAGGTCGAGGGCGCCGGGCAAATCTCCCGCAGCTTCCTTGACCGTGGCCAAATGCCATTGCGCCTGCCTCACTTCGGGCAAACTGCCATAAGCCTGAACAGCTTCTTGCAAGGATGCGATGGCATCTTCGTTTTTGCCTGCTTTGAAAAACGCCCAGCCTTTAGCGTCCAGGGCGCGCCCACGGAAAATGCGCACGCGTCCGTCGCGGTCGTAATTCGGATAATCGCGCAATGAACCATCGGCTTCGGTTGCCACTTCGGCCAACCCCAACGCCTGTTCGGCCAGCTCAACCGCCAAGCCAGTCGCCAGTCCCGATTGCGCAAGCTGCTGCGCCACATACAACGAACGGAAAGAGCGCCGGATGTTTTCGGCTTCGGCAAATTCCAAGGCGGCCTGATCCAGCTCTTCCATGTCCTTGCGCGAAACTGCTGGCGCGGCCTTGCGCGCGGTTTTGATGTTGGCAGGCGGCTTGGCGTCGCGCAGGTTTTTGACCTCACGTTGCCAATAGCTGAAACGCACAAGCGCTTCGGCGATCTTGAACTGTTCGTCAGTCGTCGGCGCTTCGGCCAGGAAAATCGCCGCCTGGTGTTCGCGCGCCAGCAAATCTTTCAACCGCTCGGATTGCACATCCAACGCTCCGCCCAGGCGCGTGGTGAATTTCTCTTTGGCGGAATATTTGAACGCTTTGCCAAATTGTTCCAATGCGCCGTCAAAGTCTTCGACCAGCAAATACAACTTGCCCAGCGTAAACATCAACGTAGGGAAATTGGCGTAACGCGCCGCCGCCAGCAGATGCCGCTCGGCTTCAAAATACTTCCCGTCCGCCAGCTCGACTTCCGCCGCAGCCAACCGCGCCCAGGCATAGCGCGGCTCGATCAACAACGCAGCATCCGAAGCCTGACGCGCTTGTTTCAGCTTGTTTTGTTTCAAGTACAAAAACGCCAGTTGCGTTTGCAGGTAAATGTCCTGGGTGATTTCGTCGGCTGAACCGCGTAAGTCGCGCGCTTGATTCAATGCCGCCAGCGCCTGCTCTTCATCGCCTTGCGCCAGAGACGCAAGCGCGATGCCTTTTAGCGAGGACGCGTGTTTCGGGTCAATCTCAATTTGCTTGCGGTAAAGCTTGATGGCGTCGGCGTAAGCGCCGTGTGCGCGGTATAGATTGGCCAGTTCGTAATAAGCCCGTTTGTCCTGTGCGTCAGCGCCGATGGCGAGTTGGTATTCGGCAATGGCTTCATCCAGCTGCAAACCCATGCGATACGCTGAACCGAGCGCGCGATGCAAGCGCGCATCGTTGGCCGATTCCTTGGCCGCGACTTCCAACGAACGAATCGCATCGGGCGAATCTTCAATCGTCAGATAGAATTCGCCCAACCGTGCCAACCGTCCCGGCTCTTTGGGAAAGCGCTTTTCCAGTTGGCGCGCCAGACTGATGGCCTCTTCGCGATAGCCGCGCACTGAAACCGCCAGCGGAATGCGGATGACGGTTTCTTCAAAAAACTGATCGGTGATTTTGTCAGGCAACGTCGCCAGCGCTTTGCGAAATTCAGTGACGGCTTTTTCGATGTTGTTTTCGGCCAGTTGGGTTTCGGCCAACTGCGCATAGCTGGCAACGATCGCTTCGCGGGCGGCCAGCGTCTGGTCGGCAATGATGTTGGTTTTGAGGAATTTTTGCAGCGCCGCAATGCGCTCCGTGGGGTCTTCGATGGTCAGCACGCCTTCCAGCGACCCAGGCGCAGGCTGTTGCGCCTGTGCGGCGCCAGTCCACAACAAACAACACAGTACGCCATTCTTTATCCAACCGAGCTTCATCGCACTACTCCGCTTCGAGGGAAACAAATTTGGCCTTGGGTTTAAGAACCAACGCAGGCTGCCTGCTGGCGGCGGCAGAAATAGTATGCCGTCGAGAAACCAATGTAAATTGCAGCCGCCAGACTCGTTAACGCCGCGTCACCAGAACGCCGGCAATGATCAATAACGCGCCAATCGCCTGCCACCACACCGGACGTTCGCCCAACACCGGCCAGGCAATCAACGTCGCGACCAACGGAATCGCACAACCATAAATTGTCGTACGCACCCCGCCGATCAATTTCACATTGCGGTTATACAACAGGTAACAAATCACCAACGCCAACACCGACGAATACACAATACCGGCATAGGCAACCCCGCGCACCTGGAACCAGTCAATGCGCCACAATCCCGGCAACCCCAACAGCACCAAGCCGGGTGTACCGGTCAAGGTCGTCAAGGCCGTCGTGCGCAAGGCAGAGCTGCGACCAGCCCAGGCGCGAATTCCCAATACATATGCCGTCCAGCAAAAAACTGAACTGAGGACCAGCAAATCGCCCGTCATCGTTTGCGCCGACAACGCCAATCCGCGCGCAGACATGACCGTGGCGATGCCGCCCATTGCCAGCGCCAAGCCAAGCCAGGTCGTACGGCGAATTTTTTCCGTGCCCAGCAACCCGCCTGCCAGCGCAACCACCACAGGCGTGGTCGTCAGAATCGCGGCACTATTGGCGGAAGTGGTATGCACCAGGCCAGTGATAAACAAGAGCTGATAGACGGTGTTGCCAATGACGCCAAAACCCAAAAAGGGCCAGAAACTGCCGGTCGGAAAGCGACAATCGCCTTCGCGCCAACGCAACAGGACGAGCAACAAAATCGCCGCAACGCCAAAGCGTACGGCCAAAAACGGCAGCGTCCCCAAATCCTGAAGGGTGAGTTTGACCGCCGCGAAATTTCCGCCCCAGATCAACACCACCAAACACATCGTCAAGTCAGGCGAAGCCAGACGCGACCATTTGGCAGAATCGGCAGTCGTCGCTTCAGACACGGCTGCGGGCATCACATCAGACGAGCTTTTCAAGGCTGCTCCTGCTCCATGTCTTTGGGCAATTCGCTGCGATAAACGCGGGCGACGCGGTAAATCTCACGCCCTTCAGGCGCGTAATAAAGCCGCGCAAACAAATCACCCAACAACCCCAGACCGAGAAACTGAATGCCGCCCAAAAACGCGACCGCCGAAAAGAGCAGCATCGGCCCGTTTTCAATGAAGATATGTTCGCCCCAATAGAGCTTTTTGAGCAGCAACCAGCCTGCCAGCCCGGACGCCAGCGCGATCATTGCCGCCCCGATACCGCCGAAAAAATGCAGCGGGCGCGACAGATACCGCACGATAAAGCGAATGGTCAAAATGTCGAACATCACGCGAAAGGTGCGCGACAATCCGTAATGCGATTGTCCGGCAGCACGCGGTTTGTCTTCGATGGCGACTTCGGCAATCAGCGCGCCTTCGACGCTGGCCATCGCCGGAATAAACCGATGCATCTGGCCGTAAATCGGAACGCGTTGCAGCAATTCGCGACGGTAAGCTTTGAAAGTCGTGCCGAAATCGTGAATCGCCACGCCCGACGCTTTGGCCATCAGCCAATTGGCAATTTTCGACGGGAAGGTACGCAAAAATCCGTCCTGGCGATTTTGCCGCCAGCCGCTCACGATGTCGTACCCTTCGGCCAGTTTGGCGACAAAACGCGGAATGTCTTCGGGCTGATGTTGTAAATCGCCATCCATCGCCAACACGATTTCGCCTTGTGCGCGATCAAACCCGGCAGCCAGCGCAGGCGTTTGTCCGAAATTGCGGCGCAAGCGCACACCGACCACGCGAGGATCGAGCGCGCAAATGTCTTTGAGGATAATAGAAGTTCGATCCGTGCTGCCGTCATCAACAAAGATAAGCTCGTACTCTTCCCCCAGGCCCTCCATCACCAGCGTCAGCCGACGATAAAGCGCAGGCAGATTTTCTTCTTCGTTGTGAAATGGGACAACGATGGAAAATTGCATCTTGAAACTTCCTTGAAAAGTGTTGCTTGACCGTGTTCCTAAAGTCCGGCAGCTTATCATCCGCCTGTCAAAATTGCCATTCAGGCACTTTGTCAGCGCTTGCCTGCCAACATTAGACAAGCGGGCAAACTGCCCCACACGCGGCTGACCGTGTAAACTTTTCCAATTGAACCGGTTCTCATTAGCGGCTACACTGCGCGCCGGTTCAGCAAAGCACAAATGACATCGTTTGTGGAATTTTCCTCTTGAGCCATCCGGCTCTGTTTCGTTTGCTCTAAAAGGTCCGTACCGACCCCACGGCCCTCTTTACATCTCACGCAAGATCCCCCGCGCATCCCGCGCAGCCCCTTTTTGTCAATTTGGTCCCTAGTTTTCTGGCGATGCTGGCAGCAGTGTGTCCGCCATAGCCCCAGTAACCGTTAGCCAACATTCGTGTGCTTGCTGACGTGCGCTGTTCAGGGCGCAGGCGGTAGTGTGTCTGCCATCAGCCGCTCGGAGGTCTTATGTCGTTGAGAAAATCAATGGTGCTGGTCGTAGTGTGTCTGCTTTTGCCTGTCTTCTCTGCTTCTGATCGTCTTTCACATTCCCACACGTATTCGCCCAATCGCGTCGAAGCGCAATCTACCTGCACGCCGCCGCTCTTTCAGGGCTACCCGTCTTCCTGTTCGACGCTCAATTTGCGCTGGATCAATCGCGATGCGGTTTCGCTGATTGACCATTACGACATTTTGCGCGCGGGCACCAAAGTCGGCACCGCGCCCGGCAATGCGATTTCGTATTCCGATCCGGTCGGTTGCAGTTTTGGCGCAACGTATACAATTCGTCAGGTGATGAAATCCGGCGCAACCTGCCAAACGGTAACAACGGGCAACCCGCCGCACACCAAACCGTGTGATATGTGCACTGGCGGCGGGCAATTGCTCAATCTGGTGTCGTCGGCGTCGTTCAATTCGCCGGTGTCGCCGAATTCGATTGTGACGCTCTTTGCCAATCCCGGGCAGCAATTGACGTCGGTCACAGCGGGCGCCAATTCGCTCTCGCTGCCAACCAATCTTTCGGGCACACAGGTGCTGGTCAATGGTTCACCAGCCAATCTGTTTTATGTTTCGCCGGGGCAAATCAATTTTCTGATGCCTGCGGTCAATGTCGGCGCAGTCAGTCTGGTCATCACGGGTTCAAACGGCGAACGCACCGAAGGCAGCGCTGTCACCGCGCCCAATCCTGGCATTTTCACCGTCAACAGCAACGGCAGCGGAGTCGCCGCCGCCGTCATCACCAACGATGGGCGCAATTACCAGCGCATCTATGACGGCAATCGCAACGCCGTGCCCATTCGCGTCAGCGAAGGCGGCCAGCCGACTTATCTGGTGTTGTTTGGCACAGGCATACGCAATCAAGGCGAGGTGCAGGTGAAAATCGGCGGGCAGACGTGTCCGGTCATCTGGTCGGGCGCGCATCCGCAATGGGCAGGTTTGGATCAATTGAACATACAACTGCCGGATTCGTTGCGCGGCGTCGGCACGGTGCAAATCGTGCTGAGCACGGGCGGCTTCATTGCCAACTTTGCCCAGATCAACATCGGCAACTAGCCCGGATTGCACGTGCGTGTTTCGCGCCAAGAACTTATCGGAATGGCACAGCAGAACCTGAGCAAAAAAACGAGGGCGGAAAAAGATTCATTCTCTTTTTCCGCCCTCGGATTTGGCCGAAAACTGTTTGGCGTATCCGTAACCGAAATTGAACGCTGAATGAAATCAGCAGCGAACGCTGACACACGAGCGGGTTCGCACCAGAGACTGGCGCGAATCCGCTTTTTCTTTTTCCTCGGTTCAGGCGTCGTGCCAAAAACTTGCCCGTGCCGCAAAAAGACGCTTGCGCAATCGAGCCGGTTTGCGTAGCGTGCCGCAGCGCGTTTTCACGCGCGACCAAAGCTGGCAAAGGAGATTTCAACGCAGTGACGCCAACCGACATTGAACGCGAATTCGCCGCGCGACAACCCTGGGTAACCAAATTCGTGATCGAAGGCCGCGCTTATGGCGGCCATTTTGACGCCTTGCAAGACGAACGGCTGACGCAATTCTGGCAATGCTTTCCGGCAGCACAGACAATTTTAGAACTGGGTTCGCTGGAAGGCGGCCATACCATCGGGCTGGCACAACACGCAGGCGTGCGCCGTGTCGTCGGCATCGAAGCCCGCCCCGAAAATCTGGCGCGTGCAGCCCTCGCGAAAAAATTGCTGGGCGCCAACAACGTCGAGTTTGCCGAAGCCAACCTGGAAACCACCGATCTGGCGTCGTATGGCAAATTCGATGCGCTGTTTTGTTCCGGCTTGCTCTATCACCTGCCAGAGCCTTGGACGCTGGTGCAACAGTTTCCGCGCGTCAGCCCGAATCTGTTTCTGTGGACGCATTACGCGGCAGACGCAACCGCCGACACATTGGTCAATGGCTATCGCGGCATCTGGTATCAGGAAGGCGGGATGGCAGATCCGTTGAGCGGTGTTTCGGCAAAATCGTTTTGGCCTACGCTGGGATCATTGCTGGCGCTGTTGCATGAAAACGGCTATCGCACTGTTCACATCCTGGACAATCAAACGCAGCATCCGCACGGCCCGGCTGTCACGCTGGCCGCCGCCATGTAACGTGGTTCCGCAAAAGACCTGACACAAACCAAAGGCTCTGCCTGACGAAAGCGCCGGGCAGAGCCTTTGGTTTACCTGCGTCCAGTCAGAACTGGGCTAGCGGTTAGGCCGGGCAAACACCAACCCGTCATACGTCAGCGCATAAATCCACTCTGGCGTCATCTTGTAATAGAACACGTTTGACACACCGTTGCCGGTGATGTCCTTCCAGCTTTGTCCCTTGTCAGCAGAACGGAAGATTCTGCCATCGCTGTATTCCAGCATCACCACGCCATTGCGAACGGCGACGGCGCTGTTACCGACGATTTGCCCATTGCGCGGCGGTTCAAACAGCGGATTGAGCACCGGCCAGGTCGCGCCGTAATCATCAGACCGATGCAGGAAAAACGCGCTTAGCCCGTAAACGTTCTCTCCATCCACATAAAACGTCAGGCTGATGGCGTCGTCAGCATTGACGAAATTCCAGGTGCGGCCATTATCCAGCGAACGATACGTGCGCGCGCCGTTCCCCTGAATGCCAGAAGACAAACTGGCGATCAGCGCCGGGCCGCTAACCGCGACGCTTTTCAGGGTGCCGCCTTCGTTCTCGGAACCACCCGCAGGCAAATTGCCCGTCACGTTCTGCCAGGTTTCGCCCGCATCCAGCGAGCGGAATAGCTGAGCCTGTGTGCCGACAAATAAATGTTCTTTTTGCGCGTAAACGAACATCTGTTTGCCGTCATTGGGCAGCCCTTTGCCGCGCGTGATGTTGACGAAAGTTTCGCCTCTGTCAGTCGAGCGGAAAACGCCTTCCGTGCATTGAAAATAAAGCTTGCCGTTCCCTTCAGCCAGCCTGGGAAGCTGGCTCAGATTCGTCGGCAAGCCCGCGCCCAAACGCGTCCAGTTGCGGCTGTTCGTCGCGCGATACAGCCCATCAAACCGAAACCGACCGTCTTCCATCGCCAACGCATACAAGGTTGTGCTGCCGTCGGCTTCGACGACAGGTTGCAGAAATCCGACGCGCTTTGGCAAAAAGAGCGGCATTTGCGCCCAATCGCCGGTTGCTTGCGGCTCAGTCACCGTCACGGAAGCTTCGCGCGTCAGCGTCTGGCTGCCTTGGCTGGCGGCAAAACTGAATTTGAAGCTGCCTGTCGCCAGCGGCAACAACTTCGCCACCAAACGCGGTTCGCCGGGATAAGGATTTTGCACTTCGGTTCCGGTCGGAACTGAAGTCGCAGTCAGCGTGACCGGCTCGCGATCCGGGTCGTAAGCCGTCACCGACACAATGATCAACCCGCCCACGATGGACGTTTTCGGCGCATCGAGCACAAACAATGGCGGATCATCCACAGGCCGAATATTCAACGTCACGGTTGCATAGCGGCTGGCCGTTTGGCCGTCTTGCGTAATAAAGGTGAATGAGTCTGTGCCGTTGAAATTATTGATTGGCGTGTATGTCAGATGAGGCGCTTCGCCAGAGAGAGTGCCGTTGCGCGGCTGAGAAAGAATTCTGAATTTGAGCGCATCGCCATTGGGATCGCTGCCCGCCAGCGTGAGATTGGCTTTGGTGTCTTCGTCGAGCGTGATGGTTTGCGCCTCAGCGGTCGGCGGCAAATTGGAATTGGCAACCATGACAGTCGCAAACACACCGCCGCCCCTGGTTCCGGCAAACAGCCGTCCGGCGTGATATGCCAGCGACAGAATCTGCAAATTGCTCAATCCGTCATTTAACGCTTTCCAGGTATTGCCACCGTTGTTTGAAACAAAAATGCCTGCGCCATCCGTCCCGGCAAACCAATTGTTGTTATCAAACAACAGCGCCGTGACGCCAACGCTGCCTGACGTGCTGAGCTTCAACTCCGCCCAATTGTTGCCGTTGTCAGTCGAACGCCAAAGCCCGGCGCTGGTGCCGACAAAGACTTGCGCGCCGCGCACCGCCAGCGTGTGAATGGCGGCTCCGGCGGGCAAACCGCGTCCGGCGGATTGCCAGGTTTGTCCTTCGTTGGTTGTCACTTGCAAGCCCTGGCTGGCGCTGGCGGCAAAAAGCCTGTCAGCGCCCAATGCCAGCGCGGTGATTTTTTGCCCTGCCAATCCGGCAGTTTGCCAGCGCGGCGCGCTGCTCAGACTGCGATACACACCGTTGCCATCGGTTCCGGCAAAGCTAATGGCCGCATTGGCGGCCAACGACAACACACGTTCGCGGTTGAGAGGGGCGTCAGATTCAAACGTCAGCCAGGTTTCACCATCGTGCGTCGTCCAGATTCCGTTGCCATCTGTTCCCGCACGAAACGATTGGTCGCGCGTATACGCCAAGGCAAACGTGCGGCGCGTCGCCGCCGGAAAAGGCAAGGCGTAATTGACCGGCACGAAATTCACGCCATCATCCACCGTGCGATAAATCCCCAACGAAGTTCCCAGATACATCGTCTCGCCCGCGGAAAGCAGCGCGTGAATGTCTGCGCCCGGCATTCCTTCGGCGCGCCATTGCGCCTGAGTCACCGGAGGAATCGCCAACAGAATTTCTGTCAGATTTGAAACAGGCGGTATGCTGGTCGCTGCCAACGCCTGATTATTTGCAGCAGCGGCGCTTGTCATAGAAACACGCACAGTCAATTTTTGATTGCCCAAAAAGCTGCGCGGGATTTCGCAATTGATTTGCTCCAGCCCGACGTATTCCGCAGTCGGCCCGGCATAACTCGGCGTGATTTCGTATCCATTCAACAACACACGCAAATTGTCATTCAGATTTCCATCGCGATTGTCGTCAACAGCGCGGCGTATGCCGCTCAGGTACAAAACCAGAAAGATGCGTTCGCCTGCTGCGCCCAAATCAACGGCACGCGCCTGAACTGCGCCGGTGGCGTCGCGCGTGGTCAGCGGTTCGAGCGTTTGCGTTTGGTCGTCTTTGACGCGCACCAAATACGCCGCAGGCAATCCGCCGCCGCTGCTGTCAAAGGTAAAGATGGCGGGCGCAACAGGGCGCAAACGCAATGCGCCGGTCGTGATTTGCCCATCGGCGGATTTGATTTCGACGGGAAGCGGGTC
>JAEUQO010000441.1 GCA_016789605.1 Acidobacteriota bacterium | reverse complement strand
AAAAACTTTTCGATTTCGGCGCTGAGCTTTTGCGAGACTTCACGGTTGACTTCTTCGTAACGTTGCGGCGTCAGTTCATAAGTCACTTCCTGATTGTTCGTCTGGCCGCGCAACCGCGCATTCACGTCCAATCGCACAATGTCGTGATAAAGATAATCGCCCGCGAAACGATTGAGCAGAAACTCCAGATGCGCGGCTTCGGTGCGCGCGGCGCGGTCTGCGCGGTCGTTGAGCTTCGAGCGGAAAAAGACGCGCAGGTTCGCGTGCGGAATCGTCGTGCCGAGCGTGTTCCCCGCAGTGTTCCAGGCGGCGTATCCGGCAAAGCGGTCAAAGAGTTTTTCGCGTTTCAGGGCAGCGATGATGCGTTCGTCCGCGCCGCTGAAGTGCGGTTTCGGAAACAGAACATCAGCCAGCGCAATGTGCCGATTTTCTTTCAACTCCTTAATCAGCTTTTGCAGGAAAACATCGAACTGTTCATCGTCTGTGCCCGGCGCATTGACGAACAGGCGATAGTCCGCCTGATCGAATTCGCTAACGGGAATGCCGCCGGCAGCGCGAATCTGACTTTCGACAGTGAATTGCAGCGGATGATCTTCGTAAGGATTGATGATCGTTTTGCTTTTTTCGGAAGAGTAAATGACCGCGACTTTCAGCTTGTAGAGAAACTTGTCCAGCACCGCGCGGCTGACCAGCGACAGCGAACCTTCGTCCGTGCCGTTGTAAATCGGGACTTTGGCTTCCAGTCCCAGGTCTTTCAATCTGGCGTTCAGCACAGCTTGATCCTGGCGATGCAGCCCGAATTCGCGCGCGTCGTCTTGCAGCAAAATCAGTTCGTTGACCACGCCGGTTTTGACCAGATCGAGCATCGCCAGATTGATCTGCAAATCGCGTTTGCGCGCCGCCAGATAATCGTCAATCACGGCGGGCGTCAGTTCTTTGGTCAGTTGCTCAAGCTCAGCGGCAAGCTTCGGGTCTTTGCTTTTCGGTGCGCGATCTTTCAATTCCGCCCAGCGCGCCAGTTTGTCGTGAACGCCGCGCGTGGCTGCCGTGGCCGTCGGCGCAACGCGCATAATCACATTGAAGGCATAGACCGGCACACGCGGATATTTCGCTTTGAACCAGCGGAAAAATTCCAGACGCGCTTTGGCTTCTTCAAGCGAGGTTTTGTGTGTGCGCGAAGCCACCAGACCGCCGTAAGCCAGCATATCCACCGAAACGATCAAGGCATCGGTTTTGGAAAAATCCTGTGACTTCAGCCATTGCGCAATGCGCGCTGTGTCGCCCGCTTGCGTAAAGCGCCCAAGCATTTCCAGCGGCGGCATGGTGACTTTGTGATCCGCCACCGCGCCGATCATTTGCGCAAACTGGCCCACCGCCGGACGGTCATCAATCGGCAACAACGTAATGTACCCGGCAGCGCCCAGCGGTCCCGGATTCATCGGCACGGGTTTAAAACGCGGCTCTTGTTTTTTCGTCTCCTGCGCCGAACCGGTCAGACAGATGCTCCCCACAACGACCAACGCCAGCAGGCATCTGAACGCGCGCATACCACAAAACTTCATTTTCGGCTCCTGGGAAAAGTTGAAAAACAATTGCGAACTACCGGGAAGAAAAACACGCGGCGAAGCATAACACTTCTCCGCGTGTCCTTCATTGCAGATGACAACGATTTGTCAATTCGGGCTAGAACGTAATGCGGCCCGCCAACTGAATGCGCCGTGGCGAATTCAGTTGCGTCGTGACACGCCCGAACTGCGGACTGTTGACGTTCGTCACCGGGGTGCCGAACACGACGTAATTCAGCGTGTTGAAGCTTTCCAGGCGGAATTCAAATTTGACCTTTTCCGTGATGGCAAAGCGTTTAAACAGCGACAAATCCATGTTGATGTACCGGTCGCGACGCACGCTGCCGATCGTGCGCGACAGGTTGCCGAAGACAAAACACTTCGACCGGTCGTCGCCCGCCGTAGCGCCCGGACACGCGGTAATTTCATCGTTCGGGTTAAAGAAAGCCGCCGTATTGAACCAAACACCGCTCGCCCGCACATTGTCGCGCGCGGTGCTTTGGTTGAAGCGAGGCTCGACGCCGCTGCGTGCGCTGCCGCGCATCACGGCATTGCCAATGCCCAGGAAGTTATTCGCCGTGATAGACAGCGGCGTGCCCGATTGCCACCAGCCAAAGCCGCTCAATTGCCAGCCGCCAATGATCAGATCAGCCACGCGCGGAGCATCGCCAAAGAACTTCTTCTTCTTGCCAAACGGGAGTTCGTACACACCGCTCAACTTCAACACGTGCGGCACGTCTGACGTCGAAAGCGACCACTCATCGCGGATGTTATAGATGTTCTGAATCGGCGTCGGATCGGTAAAGGCAATGCCGTTGCCGGTGCCGCCGATGTCCAGCGATTTCGACCAGGTATAGTTAAACAAGAACGACAACCCGCTGGTGAAACGCTTTTGCAAACTGACTTGCAACGCGTTGTAACTGGAATCGCCCATCCCCACCACCGGGCGCGAATACCCCACCGAAGTGTATTGCGGGAAGGGACGCAACAGTTGCGAGCGCACCACCGTCGCGCGGCTCAAATTTGACAGCGGATCGGTAATGATGCCCTGGAACGGATTTGCGACCTGCTGGTTCAGCGCCGTATTGCCCAGTTGCTGGTAAATCGGATCAAGCTGATTCAGGTTGAAATTGTTGATCGGCAGGTTGACGCCCTTCGCGCCGACGTAAGCCGCCTGGAACAGAATTGTTTTGGTCAACTGGCGCTGCACGGCCAGATTCCACATTTGGTTGTAAGCGCTGGCGATGCGATCTTCGACCGCCGTGATGCCCTGCCCCAACAGCGACAGCGAACCTTGCGATTTGCCGATGATGGTCGGAACACCTGACGGGAACGGATTGCTAACTACGTTTTGCGGAATGCGGGGATCGGGTTGCGGCCCGCTAATCGTGTAATTGAAACCAATCGAACCGAGGTTTTCGACCGAGGTCGGCAGATAGAACAATGCGTATCCGGCGCGCACCACAGTCTTTTCGTTGACTTGATATGCCAGACCAACACGTGGCGCAAAGCGTTTCTTGTCCGCCGCCCATTCGGCTTCACCTTGATCCACAAAGCGCAAGAGACCATTCACATCGCGTCCCAACGCAGCTTTGAGCGTCGGCGAATTGATCGGCGACGGCGCGCGAAAATCAAATGACGTCAACCGGTCGTGCGATTCCTGCGTGCCGGTTTCCAAATCCCAGCGCAAACCCAGGTTCAAGGTGAGCTTGCGATTGACCTTCCAATCGTCTTGCACAAAACCAGCCAGGTAATGATGGAAGATGGTCACGGGCGTGCCATATTCAAACACAGCGCTGGAATGCGCGCCGAGCAAGAACGACGCCAAGCCCAACCCGGAACTGGTCGAACCGACATTGGGATTTTGTTGTGTGTATGCTTGTGCAAAGCTGAAATTGCCCGTGGTGTCGAATACCTGAAAGGGATAAAACCGCAACAGGCGATATTCCACACCGGCTTTGATCGTTTGACTGCCCCAAACCTTGGTCACTGTGTCGGCAATGGTTGTCGTATCGCGCGGCTGATTGTTGTATCCACGCGAACCAAGTGCGGAATAGCTGAATCCGTTGCCGCTGATGTTGAAAGTCGGAAACTGCAAAATCGCCGCGTTGTTTTTGATGTTCGCTGATAGACCCAATTGCGTCGGGTCAAAACCAAAACCGAAAGGAACCTGGTTGGCGTGCGAACGCACATAGCCGTAGCGGAAGTTGTTAAACACGGTCGGCGTGATGGTGTAGTTGTAGTTGATGACGGCATGCGTGAATTTATCAATCACCACGCGCCCATTCGATGCCACGTTTTGGAACGGATTGTACAACTCGTCGTCGCGGCGCACGCGCGTGTAACGAACAAACAGATTCTGATTGTCATTCAGTTTGTGGTCCACACGCAGCGAATAAAAGTTGTAATCGAGTTTGTTGGTGCCGGTCGCGGCAAAATTATCAATGCCAGCGGCGGCGTCTTGCGCGTTCGGCGCGACGCGATTCGGTTCGGGAAAGAATTTCAGCGCAGCCAACGCGACGGGATCGCAAAACGCTCTGCCCGTCGCAGGGTTGATCGCGGCACAAGGGATTTTGTTGTCGGTAAATTGATCGCGCGTGAACTGGTTTGTGCCTGTCTGTCGCGTAGACCACGGGTTAAAAATCGTAATCAATTGTCCGGCGCGATTGCGCGTTTCAGAAAAATCGCCCTGGCGCTGTTTGAGTGTCGGCACGGTGAACAATCCCGTGAACGGATCACGATTGCGACGGCCTTCATAGTTGGCAAAGAAAAACGTCTTGTTCTTGCCCTTGTAAATTTTCGGAATCCAGACCGGGCCGGAGATGTCTGTGCCAAAGTGATTGCGTTTGTTGCTAACCCGCGGCAGCAAGTTGCGGTTGCGATCCCAGCCATTGGCGTTCAATTCGCTGTTTTGGTGAAACTCAAAGACCGAACCATGAAAGACGTTGCCACCCGGTTTGGTCGCATAACTAACAACACCACCGCCTGCGCGACCATACTCCGCCGAAATCGCGCCGCTCAGCACTTTGAATTCCTGCACCGAGCGCACCGGTGGAGTCGCCCCGACGCCGTTGAAATCACCGATGGTATTGGCCACACCATCCACCAACACATCGTTGGTTGAAGAGCGCCCACCATTGACCGAAAAGTTAGAGTCAAAAAAACTGCGGTTGCCGATCACACCAATGGGTGATGGGTTGCCCGGATTGCCCGAAACCACGCCCGGCGTGATTTGCACCAGTTGCATCACGTTCTGATCAATCAACGGCAAATCTTCAATCAGTTTTTGCTCAACGCCCTGATCCAGCGAAGATTGTTCGGTTTGCAAAAGCACAGAAGCTGAAGAGACTTCGACAATCTGTTCCGTGCCACCCACCGAAAGCGGCAAGCTCACATTGGCCGTCTGACCGATTTCCAGTCTGACGCCGCGTTTTGTCAATTTCTGAAAGCCTGTCGCTTCGACACTAATGTCGTATGTGCTCGGCTGCAGACCGGGCACCACATAGATGCCTTCGCCATTGCTGGTGACAGTCACAGCAACACTTGTTTGCGGATTGGTAATGGTGACTTTGGCGCCAGCCACCACGGCGCCTTGGGGATCGGTCACCGTGCCAGTCAGCGTGCCAGTCGTGCTTTGCGCCAACCCTGATACGGTTGCCAATACAAGCAACCCAAGGCACAGGATAAGATGACGTAGTTTCATGCGTTCCTCCGGGTATTTCCGAGTATTTCCAAGTGTTTTCGGCGGTTATCTTCTTTTGAGTTGAATCGTGGCTTGATACCGGTCGCCACGATACACAGATCGCACGGCTTCAATCACAGAATCATCCGTGGCAAAGACGGTGCGAGTGACCACCAGCACCGCTGAACGCGGCTTGATCGAAAGCTGCTCTGCCTCGTGCTTGGTCGCGCAGGCAGCTTCCAGGATTTCATCTGCGTGGCCCAGACGTAATCCGTAAGAGTCTTCCAGGTGCTGATACAACGATCCGCGTTCAACCTCGCCCCGTTTCAGGTCAGGGCAATGGCGCACGGGCAGAAAGCAAATTTCGTATGCCAGCGGCACACCATCCGCCAGCCGCAGGCGCGCAATTTCGAATACCTCTTCGCCTTCCTGCAATTTCAACCGTTCAGCCAATACGGCATCGGCTTTGAATGTGCGGAAGGAAAGGACCTTCGAACTGGCCGCGAGTCCTCGCCGCCGCATATCTTCGGTAAAGCCGAGCAATTGCCGCGTATGCACCGTCATTTTCGGCTCAGCCACAAAGGTGCCGCGCCCGCGTTCGGTATAGATCAGCCCTTCTTCGCGCAAGGTGCGCAACGCCTGCCGAATGGTCATGCGGCTAACGCCCAGACTTTCAGATAACTCGCGCTCTGAAATGGCGTTGCCAGGAGCCAGTTCCCCCTGTTCAATCTGACGGCGCAGCGCCTGTTCGATTTGGTGATACAAGGGAGTAAAGCTCTGTTTGTTGAGCCGTACGTGGTTACTCACAGACATTTGTCCACCTGCTTTTGTTCGCCTGCATTGTTAGGGTTCGCTCTGGTGCGGATGATGGGCTAGCGTTCTCGTGCTTGTGAGAAATACAAACAGTTATCTAGTGGTCTAGTCCACCTGTGAGCAGCCGTTTTATACCGTTCCCGCTCTCTGTCGTCAAGCTGTCACCAGAAATTACAGGGATGCCGTACCAAACGGCGAGGGGCCGACGTAGGGGCAAAAGGATGGAAAAGGGTTCCGTAAGGCAGGCTCGCGCTTGGTCACGGGCAATCAAATGCAGACTTACTTTTGGCTGAGAGCCAGGCCCTTGAAACTCCCGCGGATGGTAAGCGGCGCTGGCGGCCACTCAATGACCTTTCCCGTTTCATCATTCTCACAAGTGGCCAGTTCAAACTGGAAGCGACCGTTGAGTTCGCTGGAGCCTGTTCGCTGCATAGCGCGAAAATAACCAGAGGCTGGCTCTGCAGGGCGACAACGCAGCCGTTGCGGCTTTTCCGCAGATACCTTCGTGTATACGAGACGCGTTCCAGAAGTGATTTTCCCTTCGCTGTCGGTCTCAATCAGAAGGTCCCAACCATCTGCGCTGAGCCCCAGGCGATGAAGCTCGACGTTACTCACCTTGGCCCCCGGACTTGCGTGGTTAAACCGCAACTCGCCGCCCGGTTCCAGCTTTTCCTCAAATTTCATCGGGAGAATTCCGAACAGTGGCCGGGCAACACGAGGCTTCAGAACACGCACTTCAAACAAAGGCGCTTGCGCCACGCTCGAATCATCCGCGACGTCCAGCCCATCCTCGCGCGATCGGAAAACGATGAAACCGACCAGCAATGCCAGCACGACGATGAGCAACAATTTTTTCACCGATATTTTCATACAACTCATTATCGCCATTGATGCTGGCCGTCACCAAACAAGAAGGAAATGCACAACGCAGAAAGGTTGCCCGAGCGTTGCCCCAAATAGCAAAAGGCACCTTCTGAGGTGCCTTTTGCTATTTCATCTGATTTACTGGGAGGCAGGGAGTCGAACCCCGATAGGCGGATCCAGAGTCCGCAGTCTTACCATTAGACGACCTCCCAACGAAGCGGGGCCATACTATAAGCCAGTCTGATTTCTGTCAAGAACCTGCTCTTCCTGGCGGCATCCAGCGCTTCTCTGGCTCAGGATGTTCGGCGGCGCAGCGCTTCCCTGCACCGCCCTTGTTGCTATTTCGCCACCAGATTGACCAACCGTTTCGGCACGACAATCGTTTTCACGATCTGCTTGCCTTCCAATTTGGCCTGCACTTTGGCATCAGCCAGCGCCGCCGCTTTCAGCTCTTCGTCGGTGGCTTCCGCCGGAACAAAGACGCTGACGACGCGTTTGCCGTTCAATTGCACAGGGATTTCCAGTTCTTCTTCCTTGGCCAGTTCAGCTTCAAACACGGGCCAGGCAGCGCCCACCACGATTTCATCGTGCCCCAAATGCGCCCACAGTTCTTCGGCAATGTGCGGCGTGAACGGAGCCAGCATTTTTGCCAGCGCTTCCATCGCCTCTTTCACCGCAAATTTGTCGGCAGCCACCGGCGCGCGTTCTTTCAGCGTATTGTCAAAGGCATAGATTTCGTTGGTCAGCTCCATCAGGGCCGCGACAGCCGTGTTGAAGTTCATACGTTCGCCGATATCGGTCGTCACGCGTTTGATCGTCTGGTGCGTTTTGCGGCGCAAAGCACGCGCGGCATCCGAAAATTCACCTGCCGCTGCGCCGTCAAACTTGTCGTGCCATTTGTGGATGATGCGCCAGACGCGGTTCAGGAAACGCGCTGCGCCCTCGGCACCGGCTTCGCTCCATTCCAAATCCTTTTCGGGCGGCGCGGCAAACATCATGAACAACCGCACCGTGTCCGCGCCGTAGATTTTGATCATCTCATCCGGGTCTACGGTGTTCTTTTTGGATTTGGACATTTTCTCGATGCGCCCGACGGTCACCGTGCGTCCACAGAATTTGCATTTGCCATCAATGACTTCAACCGGGTACAGCCAATCGTGCTCTTCGCAACGATACGACGCCAGACAAACCATGCCTTGCGTCAGCAGCTTTTTGACCGGTTCACCAAAGGTGATCAAGCCCAGATCGCGCATGATCTTTGTCCACAGCCGCGTGTAAATCAGATGCAGCACCGCGTGTTCGATACCACCGATGTATTGTTCGACCGGCGTCCAATACGCCGCGACTTTGGGATCAAATGGCAGTTGATCGTTTTTCGGATCGGTGTAGCGGAAGTAATACCAGGACGAATCCACAAAGGTGTCCATCGTATCGGTATCACGACGCGCCGTGCCGCCGCAGGTCGGGCAAGTCACATTGACGAACGGTTCGTGTTCGGCCAGCGGCGCGCCCGCCGAAGCGAAATTCAAATCCACAGGCAACACAACCGGCAGTTGCTCTTCGGGCACGGGTACGATGCCGCACTTCGCACAGTGAATGAACGGAATCGGCGTGCCCCAGGCGCGTTGTCGCGAAACGCCCCAGTCACGGATTTTGAAGTTGGTTTGCGCCGTGCCGAAACCTTGCTCTTCGGCGTGCGCCGTCATTGCGGCAATCGCTTCCGGCACGGGCTTTCCGCTCCACGGCCCCGAATTCACCACGACGCCGCTGTCGTCTTTGGCAGTAAACGGAGCTTCGACCGGCGCGCCATCAGCTTCGTCGGAATCCGCCGTTTTGATCACACGGCGAATCGGCAAATCGTATTTGCGCGAAAATTCAAAATCGCGTTCGTCGTGTGCGGGCACGGCCATAATCGCGCCGGTGCCGTACCCCGTCAGCACGAAATTCGCCGTCCAGATCGGCAGGTTTTCGCCGTTGAAGGGGTTGATGGCGTAATGCCCGGTGAAAACGCCCAGCTTCTCTTTGCCTTCGGCAATGCGGTCTTCGGGTGAAACGGCAGCCTGTTGTTCGACAAACGTTTTCAGTTCTTCGCTGGCCTGTCCGGCGGCGATCCACTCCGCGATGAACGGATGTTCCGGCGCCAGAATGACCGAGCTGGCGCCATAGATCGTGTCAATGCGGGTGGTGAAGATGCGAATTTTCTTGCTGGCATCGCCCTCCACACCGAAATCCACTTCCGCGCCTTTGCTGCGTCCGATCCAATTGCGCTGCATGGTAATGACGCGGTCGGGCCAACCGCCTTCCAGGCTGTCCAGACTGTCCAGCAATTCGTCGGCGTATTTCGTCACGCGAATGAACCATTGTTCCAGTTCGCGCAACTCGACGGGCGTGTCTTCGTGCCGCCAGCAAAAACCGCCTTCGGCTTGTTCGTTGGCCAGCGAAGTGTTGCATTTGACGCACCAATTGACGGTCGCATTTTTGCGATAGACCAGACCTTGCTTCCACATCTGGATGAAAAACCACTGGTTCCAGCGGTAATACTCCGGCGTGCAAGACGCGATGTCGCGTCGCCAGTCGTAACTGAAGCCCATGCGTTGCAGTTGCACACGCATCGCATCAATGTTTTCGAAGGTCCAGATGTCCGGGCGCGCGTTGTTTTTGATCGCCGCATTTTCCGCCGGCATGCCGAATGCGTCCCAGCCCATCGGATGCAGCACGTTGAAACCCTGCATCCGTTTGAAATGCGACAGCGCATCGCCGATGGAATAGTTGCGCACGTGCCCCATGTGAATGCGTCCTGACGGATAGGGCAGCATTTCCAGGCAGTAAAATTTTTCTTTTTGCGGATTTACTTCGACTTCAAACACGCCCGTGTCAGCCCAACGACGTTGCTGACGTTCTTCGATTTCGGCGGGAAAATATTTCTCGTTCATGGTTGCAATCCTTTTTGCTCAAGTCTCGTCTGGCAAAAGCGCGGCAAACACATCGCAGCTCGATGCGAGACAATCTGTACTACTTGAAATTGATGATTCTGGGAAATCAGTGCGGTCGGAAGGCGCAGCGCAATCGCCATTAGGCATTGCGCTGCAACGTAAGGGAGAGGGCAGTCAACGAGCGGCGGCGCATACTAGTGCGCCTTGGGTTGATGATGGCTCGATGGTGTTTCGTGACTGCGGTACTCATTGGTCTCTCTTACTCCGATTTCATGAAATTTACGCGAGGATTCTACACAGCGGCTCCACACGGTTCAAGTTTTTCCTGGCCGTCGTTGACCTGTTTTCACCGCCTTGGCTACACTGCGCCGCCGTTTGCGTTCCCTCTGCTTGCCTTTTGCCCCGCGCACACGGCACACGCGCGACCACATTTCTTCCCTGATTTCGCCTGAAAAGTTTGTTGCTGTTACTTGCCTGCGTTTGCCTGATTGACGACTGACTGATCTTTCTCTCGGAGAAGCCACATGTTCACGACACCCGCGCGCCGCCAACAGTTCGGCGCAAAATCGTTTGCTGCCGTTCTGCTATCTCTGTTTTTGTTGCTGGCCTGGCCGTTGTGGCAGCGATTTGCGTCGCCCACAGCCGCGTTTGCACAAACTGCGCACGAGAAAATCTATGTTCGTGATCGGCAATACGCGGCTGAAATCACTGCGCGCGGCGGCAAACTGATTGCCGATTACGGCGCGTTTCAAGTGCTGGCCGTTCCGCAATCGCTGGCCGAAACGCTGACGCAACAAGCGGCCGTTGACGTGCGCGCCGAAGAAAATCAGATTCTGCTCAAAGCCGGAGCGCTCGACACCACGCGCCCTGAAATTCAGGCGCTGCGCCAACAAAGCAGCCCCAAAATCCGGCTGCATCTGGTGCACTTTGCCGCGCCCATCAAACCGGAATGGCACGCTGAATTGCTGGCCACAGGCGTGCAGATCGTCAATTACCTGCCGCACAATGCGTATCTGGTCAGCGGCGAGGTTGACAGCCTGGAAAACTTGCAACAGTGGGCCGCGCAATCTCAGGTCGTGCAATGGGAAGGTGTTTACGAAGCCCGCTTCAAACTCGCGCCGAATATCACCAATGCCCCTCTGCCTGCCGAAGCGCTGTATGGCATTCAATTGCTCACCCGACCTGATGACAACCAGACAACCTTGGCGCTGATCAACCGGCTGCGGCTGGCGCCGGTCAACCATCAATTTCGCGTGGCGAAGTTTCTGAATCTGATCGTGGCATTGCCGCCCTCGGCACTGGGCGTGCTGGCAGAACGCGACGACGTGATTTCGTTGGCACG
>JAEUQO010000430.1 GCA_016789605.1 Acidobacteriota bacterium | reverse complement strand
CCCGAAGGCTGCCCGGCGCATCCGGCCTACGGGGCGGGACATGCAACCGTGGCAGGCGCTTGCGTGACAATTCTGAAAGCGTGGTTTGACGAATCCTATGTGCTGCCGGATCCGGTCGTGCCAACGACAGATGGGCTGGCGCTGGTGCCGTATCGCGGCTCAGACAACCTGACGGTTGGTGGCGAGTTGAATAAACTGGCCTCCAACGTCGCACTTGGTCGCAATATCGCAGGCGTACATTGGCGTTCCGACGCGACCGAATCGCTCAAACTCGGCGAAGCTGTCGCCATCAGCATCCTGCTGGATTTGAAAACCTGCTTCAACGAACATTTCGACGGCTTCTCGCTGACGAAGTTCGATGGTACGCGCATCACTATCTAGCAAGTAGGCAAGTAGGCAATTAGATTGAAGCAGCTTGAGGCAAAAGAACTGGCCAACGCCTCACTGAGTTAAGGCCTCGGGTGGAAGACAATCGGGAAACCCTCCTGATTGTCTTCCCCTTTAATTTTTGTGTTTGTCACGCAGGCTGTCTTGGTGGTAAAAATTCGGCCTTCGCAAATCCCGTCCGGCAACATCCCCCGGTTTGCCGCTCACCTACGACGCGAATTTTTACAGATTGAATGGTGCAAATTTGAAGCGACACGACCCAAGCAAATGCCTTTTTCTTTCTTCGTTTGTCATCACAATTAGCTGTTTGTTGATGCTCTCGCCTGTGGGAATGTTCTACGCGCAAACGCCGCAAGATTCCTCCGCGAAAACATTGCCGACGACTGCGCCATCCGCAGTCGGGATGTCTCCCGCGCATTTGACCAATCTCGACCAAATCATCGAAGCCGAAATCGCCAAAAAACAATTGCCCGGCGCAGTCGTGCTGGTCGGTCGGCAAGGGAAAATCGTCTGGCGGCGTGCTTACGGCAATCGCGCGCTGGAACCGCAGCCCGAAGCGATGACGACTGACACCATTTTCGATCTGGCTTCGCTGACCAAAGTCGTGGCGACGGCAACGTCGGTCATGATTCTGGTCGAACGCGGCCAGATTCGGCTGGGCGATCCGGTGTCGCGTTACATCCCGGAATTTGCGCAAAACGGTAAACGTGGCATCACCGTTGAACATTTGCTGGTGCATCGTTCAGGGTTGATCGCCGACAACGACATCAAGGATTACGAACAAGGGCCGGAAAAGGCGATTGAAAACATCTGGCGCTTGGCTCCGCTTAGCGAAGCCGGGGCAAAGATGATTTATTCCGATGTGAATTTCATCGTGCTGGCCGAACTGGTCAAACGCATCAGCGGCAAACCGATTGATCAATTCGCGCGCGAAAACATCTTTGAACCGCTGGGTATGAAAGATACAGGATTCAACCCGGCGGCAGGTTTGAAAGCGCGCATTGCGCCCACCGAAAAGCGCGGCGGGCCGGAGCAAAACGCTCACCGTGAAGGAGCTGCCCGCGAAGGCGCAACCAGCCAACCTGAGCACTGGATGCGCGGCGAAGTTCACGATCCGCGCTCGTATTTGTTGGGCGGTGTTGCCGGCCATGCCGGTTTGTTTTCCTCTGCGGACGATCTGGCGATTTACTGTCAGATGATTTTGAACGGCGGCGAATATCGAAGCCAACGGATTTTGAGTCCGATGGGGGTTGCGCGCATGATTGAACCGCGCCCTTCGGCGGGAAACGCCAGCGATGGCAATGCACGCGGACTTGGCTGGGATGTCTATTCCGGCTTTTCGGCCAATCGCGGCGATCTGTTTCCGATTGGCAGTTTTGGTCACACGGGATTTACCGGCACGGGATTGTGGCTTGACCGCGCTAGCGAAACCTTTGTCGTATTTCTGAGCAATCGTGTTCACCCGAAACTCGATTCCAAAAGCCCTGCGGATGTCGGTTCGTTGCGTGGGCGCGTTGCCTCGGTCGTGGCGGCTTCGATTCTCGCCCCTCCGTTTGGCGCGACTCACGAGAAGCCGGTTGCTGCCCTGGCAAATGGCGAGGGCGCTGCATCTCCCCGTCCCGCTGTCTCTCAGTCGGCGGCCTTGAATGGCATTGACGTGCTCAAACGCGATGGCTTTGCCTTGCTCAAAGGCAAGCGCGTTGGTTTGATCACCAACCACACTGGCCGCGACCGCGACGGCAATCCGACGATTGATGTTTTGTTCAAAGCTCCTGATGTAAAACTGGTTGCGCTGTTTTCGCCCGAACACGGCATTCGCGGCGCGCTCGATCAGGAAAAGATCACCAATTCAACGGACGAGAAGACAGGTTTGCCGGTCTTCAGTTTGTATGGCGAAACGCGCAAACCGACGGCGGAAATGCTCAAAGACATTGATGTGCTGGTTTTTGACATTCAGGACATCGGCGCGCGGTTTTACACCTACATTTCGACGATGGGCTTGGCGCTCGAAGAAGCTGCCAAAAACGGCAAGACTTTTGTCGTGCTTGATCGCGTCAATCCGATCAACGCGACGGCGGTCGAAGGCCCGTTGGCCGACGGTGACAAACTTTCGTTTATTGCGCATCACCAGATTCCGGTTCGGCACGGGATGACGGTCGGCGAACTGGCGCAACTTTTCAACAAAGAGCGCAACATAAACGCCAACCTGCAAATCGTGCGCGTCGAAGACTGGAAGCGGAATCAATGGTTCGACGAAACCGGGCTGATGTGGATCAATCCTTCGCCGAATATGCGCAGCCTCACACAGGCGACCTTGTATCCCGGCGTTGGTTTGCTTGAAGTCACCAATGTTTCTGTCGGGCGCGGCACCGATACACCGTTTGAATTGGTTGGCGCGCCCTGGCTGGATGGGCGTAAATTTGCCGAAGCGTTGAATAACGCGAAACTGCCCGGCGTGCGTTTTGTGCCGGTGCGGTTCACACCCAAAGCCAGCGTGCACAAAGATGCCGAATGCGGCGGCGTGAATCTGATCCTGACCAACCGCGATGCCTTTGATCCGGTGCTAACCGGGCTGGAAATGGCCGTACAACTGAAAAAACTCTTCAGCAAAGATTTTCAGGCGGATCGTTTCAATCGGCTGTTGGTCAGTCAGAAAGTGTTCGACGCGTTCCTGCATGGCGCTGATGCGCGTGCGCTGCGCCAGCTTTGGGACACTGATCTGGATGGCTTTCGCGCCGTCCGCAGCAAATACCTGCTTTATTAAACTTGTGCAGGCAATCTTACGACGTTGCGCCTTGAGACGTTGTTCGCTGCCGTCCCGTCTCAGTCCTGCTTGTTTGATTTAGCCTGACGTTCCTTTCTGTTTGGGTAACCTGGCAACTATGCGACGTGCTGTATCCATTATTGGCGGTTATGTGCTCGTGCTTTTGAGCGCTTTTTTGCCTGCGCAACAGACGGCGGCGCCTTCGCCGACGTTGCCGCCGCCGCTGGTGACACAACCACAGACGCCCGCGCCGACACCCGCGCCGCGCCCTGAAGTCCGCGCGTTGTGGGTCGTGCGGCATACGATGACGTCACCTGATGCCGTGCGCGACATGGTGCGGCGCGCCAAGGAAAACGGCTTTACCGATTTGATCGTGCAAGTGCGCGGGCGCGGTGATGCCTATTACGATTCGCAACTGGAACCGCGCGCCGAAGACCTGGTGGGACAACCGCCCGGTTTCGATCCGCTGGCATTGACGCTGGATGAAGCTCATCGCGTGGGCATCAAAGTTCACGCGTGGATCAACATTTATCTGGTGGCCAGTTTTGAATCTTTGCCGAGAAATCGCAGTCATTTGCTGTACCAGCATCCCGAATGGCTAATGGTGCCGCGCGGATTGGCGTCAGAGCTTTACGGCATCGAACCGCGTTCGCAGGTGTATCTGAATCGGTTGGTCGAATACACGCGTGAAAACCAGGCCGATGTCGAGGGCCTGTTTATTTCGCCCGCGCACCCGGCAGTCAAAGACAATCTCTACAATTTGTGGTTGGAAGTCGCGCAAAAATACGAAGTGGATGGATTGCATTTCGATTACGTGCGCTACCCCAACACGAATTACGATTTCAGCCGCACGTCATTGGAACGGTTCCGGCAGGAACTGGAAAAGAATCTGGCAGGCGAGAACCGCGAATTTCTTTCCTCAGCAGCCGATAGCGATCCGCTGTTATTTGCCACGACGTTTCCCGACCGGTACGCGCAATTCCAACGCCAACAGGTCAGCGAACTGGTCGAGCGCATTTACAAAGGCGTCAAAAAGGTCAAACCGCACGCGGTGATTTCCGCCGCCGTGTTTGCCAATGACGATGACGCGTTGCGTACGCGCTTTCAGGATTGGAAGCATTGGTTGCGGGCGGGCTGGCTGGATGCGGTATGTCCGATGGCTTATACGCCAGAGACAGAATCATTCCGTCGTTTGATTGCGAATGCCAAAACCTACGCCGCAGGCAAACAAGTGTGGGCAGGCATCGGCGCGTTCAAACAACCGGCAGAAAGCGCCCTGGAAAAAGTGCGTGTCACGCGCGAAGTCGGCGCACAGGGGTTCATTCTGTTTTCGTATGACAGTTCGGTGAAAGCTTCAGACCTCAACCCACAAGGCGATTATTTGGAAAAGCTGCATGCCGGGTTGCGTGATTCCGCCGGGGTCACCATTGTCGCTCCAGGCCGCTAACGACCCTGCGCGTGATTTTCCCAAAATCACTTGCCAGTTCCTGGCAAGGAGAGTATTCCTCAATTTGTAATTTCTACCATCAACTCCGCTGGGAATCGAAATCTGCAATAGACGGCTGAGAGAGACGATCTCGGCCAGACACGTTTAGGCTTACCTCAACCCAATAACTGAAATCCGGAGGGATTATGTTACGACGGCGAATCCTCTATTCATTCGCTTTGTTTACCCTTTTCTCGCTGCTGAGTCTTTCCGCCTTTGCGCAAACCGTGACCGGTACCTTGAATGGGACAGTGACGGACGCCACTGGCGCAGTCGTGCCGGGCATCATCGTCACGGCCAAGGACACAGCCACAGGCTTCACACGCACCACCACGACCACCAGCGAAGGTTTCTATTCGATGCCGTTTCTCGCATTGGGCTCGTACAACGTGACGGTCGAAGCGAAAGGCTTCAAGAAAATCACCAAGACCGATGTGGTCATCGAACTGAACAAAACCACGGTCTCAAACTTCAAACTGGAAGTTTCTGAAGTGGGTGCGGCGGTGGAAATCACCGGCGAAACTCCGCAGATCGAAACCACCACCGGCGAATTGAAACATTCGCTCGATGCCCGTCGCGTTGAAGACACGCCACTGGCCGGGCGCAATTTCATTTCGCTGGTCGAACAAATTCCCGGATTTCAGATCGCTTCGTTCGGCGGCGATGCCAGCAGCGGTCAGAACAATCCGACCAACTCCAGCGGTTCGTTTGCTGCCTTTAGCGGACTCGGCAGCCGTTCGACGACGTTTCAGGTGGACGGCGTCAGCAACAATGACGCGTCGGAGAACCAAAATCGGCAAGGTGTCAACATCAGCACGATTAAAGAAATGCAAGTGCTGACCAACGCCTTCTCGGCGGAATTTGGCGGCGGCGGCGCTGCCGTGCTGGTGCAAACCAAATCCGGCGGCAATCTGTTCCACGGCGACGCATACGATTTCATTCAAAACGACATTTTCAATGCCAATGGTTTTTTCCGTAACGCGGCGGGGAATTCGGCAACGACCGGACAGCCGTTGCAACCACGTCCGGCCGTGCGGCGGCAAAATTATGGCGGCACGTTTAGCGGGCCGATCTGGTTTCCGCAAAAGTTTTTCGGACCGGCGGCTTTTGACGGACGCGATCGGTTGCACTTTCTCATCAGCGCCGACCGGCTGTTCAACAAAACCGACAACAGCTATACGCGCGTGATTTTCCTGCCGGGGGAAGAGCCGAAGCCCTGTCCCGTCGTCAACGGCGTGACGGTGAATCCCAGACCCGGCGATCCGCTGCGGAATTTCTGCGTTGACCCGCTCACGCACCCGAATCTGGCGCGCGACCTGGAATTCATGCGCAAGGTCATCAGCCTGTATCGCACGCCGGAATTGCAAGGCGTGGCGCCGAACGATCCGCAAGCCTGCGCCGATTTGATTTCCAGCGGGCGCGAAAATCGTTGCGTGACGCTGGGCATTACCACGCGTCAACCGCGCGGAGATTATTCCGGGCGCTTGGATTTCAAAGCCACGCAAAAAGACACCATGTGGTTGCGCTATCAATACAGCCGTCAGCGCGACAACACAGGCCGCTTTATCCTGGGCGATACTTTCGGCGCGCGTAACGACCGCCAATACAACCTGGGGGTGACCGAAACGCACGTCTGGTCGCCGCGTCAGGTCAGCGAATTCCGTTACAGCTTCGGCAACCGCGTCACGTTGCAAGACGTCAGTGACGGCAATGACATTCCGGTCATTCGTTTTTCGACCAACCTTTGCACGGGCAGCGGCGTTGGCGCGTGCGGCGGCATCATCGGCACTTCGACCAACGTGCCCATTAACCGCCGTCAGCGCGATCATCAATTCGTGTACAACCACACGTTGACCTTTGCGCGTCACACCTTGAAAACGGGCATTGACCATCGCATCAATGCGCTGGACGACGAAACCGGCGACCGTGCACGCGGGTTCTGGACGTTCGGCACCAACGATTCGCTGGCTTCGATCCGGGCGCGCACGGGGTACACCAGCTTCGAAAACTTCATGCGCGGATTCATCACCGCCTATCAAAAAGGCTTTGGTAATCCCGTGGCCGAAAACCGCTTCGGCGAAACCAACCTGTATTTGCAGGAAGATTTGCGCATCAAACGCAATTTTACGCTGAACCTGGGCGTGCGGTACGAATACGTCAAAGCCCCGAAAGAACAGGAAAACCGGTTCGCGTATGGGTTTGGCGATGACAAGAACAACATCCAGCCGCGCATCGGGTTTGCCTGGTCGCCTTCATTTGAAAACGGCCTGCTGCACTGGCTGACCGGCAACGAAGGCAAGTTCGTCATTCGCGGCGGATACGGCATCAACCACAGCCGTATCTTCCAATCGGTGTTTTCGCAAAATCAGTTGAGCATTCGCACCCAGCCGCCGAACGGTTTTGCCAACGTGTTCAGCGGATTGTGTGTGAATGAAATTTCCGATCCATCGTGCGGCTTTGTGTTCACGCCGGGCGTGGCTTCGCGGACGACGGCGTTTACCGCCAACAGCGCGCAAAACACCGGCGCGGTGCGCGACATTGGCGGACGTTTGAACAGTGTGCTGCTGATTCCGAACCGGAATTTGCAGGTGCCGTACACGCAGCAATGGAACCTGACGATGGAACGGCAACTGCCCGGCAATTTCGCCATTCAGGTGGGATATGCAGGCAATCGCGGCATTGGCTTGCCGTGGTTTGACAGCGGCAATGACGCGATTTTCCCGTTTGTGTCGCCTTCGTTGTTGGTGGATGTCGGTGGCGGCAACTTCAAACCGGTGGTGTTTGACCGCGCCTGCACTGGCACGACAGACCCGATTTGTTTGAATGCGGCCAACCCGAACGATACCCAGGTCGGTTCGTTGCGCTCTTTCTCTGCGCTGAACAGCACGACGGCGACGCTGGCGCAAAAAGGCATCGTGATCGTGGACGGCGTGCCGCACGGTTACATTTCGCTGAATACGCCGCGCATCAACGAACGCCGTCCTGATGCGACCCTGAGCCGTTTCGTCAACCTGCAAAATTTCGGTTGGAGCTATTACCACGCCGGAACGGTCAAGGTGACCAAACGCTATTCGAACGGACTTTCGTTCAACGCGTTTTACACGTTGAGCAAAACGATTGATACCGGTTCTGAGGCGACCTTTACCGTGGTGGACACCAACGCGCCCGCCAGCAAAAAAGGCGGCGCGGCGGCCAGCTTGCGCGGACTCAGCGCCTTTCACGCGGCGCATCGGTTTGTCGCCAGCTATTCGTATGAACTGCCGATTATGCGCAACCAGCAAGGTTTTCTGGGCCGCGTGATCGGTGGTTGGAACGTCAGCGGCGTCACGACTTTCCAATCGGGCAATCCGTTTAGCGTGACGCTCGGTTACGACGCCAACGGCGACGGTCTGGGCGGAGATCGCCCGCGCATTGCCAATACCAGCTATCTGGGCGCTTCCGTGGATAACGGGCGCGTCATCAATGGCGTACAGGTTTCACAGACGCAGTTGCCGGGCAATATTTTCATCCCGGCCCAAGCGGCGACGATTGGCCAGGCGGATCGTATCTATCTGCCAGGTGGCGGGGTGGATGGCCAGATCGGACGCAACACGTTTTTCCTGCAAGGGCTGAATCATACGGATATGACTGCCTTCAAGACGTTTCGCATTCACGAAGGCGTCAAGCTGATTGTGCGTATGGAGTTTTACAACGTGTTTAACCGCGTCACGTTTGGCGCGCCGACGCGTTCGATCCTGAGCGGTAACACGCTGGGCACGATCACGACGGAACGCAATGTGTCGAGTTACGTCAACTCTGGTCGGTTGGATGGCAGCAGTGGACGCCAGGGACAACTGGCGATCCGGCTGGTATTTTAACGAATCGTCCAACGCAAAACCGCAGCTTCAAGGCTGTGTTAGAAAAACGAGGGGCAGAAAAAGATTCATACTCTTTTTCTGCCCCTCTTTTTGGCGGGAAACAGGTTGGCGTGTTCTGAAAGACACTTCGAATCTATTCAACGGCCTGACTGTGATTGGTAGCGGCGGCGCAGGTGTCCGCCAATCTGTTGAAGTACGTCGGCACGTTGTTTCAACGTAGAAAACGTGTGGTCAGCGTTTTCGACAAAAAAGAGATCAATCTTGCCTGCCTGGGTTAATTGCTGCACTTTCCGGCGCGCGTGGAATTTCAGGATTTCATAGCCGGGGTCCGAACTCGAAAAGAAAAAGCTCAGGTGACGATTGGCATTGGCGACACGCTCAAGGTCGGCAGACAAGTCTTCGCGTTGCGCTGTGGGCTTGGTGTGTGTGCCAGCGACAGGCGCGTGGCGTTCTTTGTGCATCTGCCATCGCTGTTGGGCCAATTCCCAAACGCCGCGCACGCTCGTTTTGCTTTTGCCGGTGAAAAACTTCAGCCACTTGTCGGGTTGGCTGATGACCTGTTTGTAATATTGAAACTGCTTATGCTGTTTTGCCGGGGCGGTATCCAGCGACATACCGTCGTGCCAATAAAACGTCGCCGGGTTGATCAGAATGCTTTCGACCAGTGTCGGCGTCGTCAGTTGCAGCGCCGAGTGAAAGGCGTAATACGCGCCAGAACAAAGTCCCAGCAGGATGATGCGCCGGGCTCCGAAATCGGCTTGCAGCTTTTGCAACGTCAGGGCGATGTCCGCAAAAGAAGAATCGGCGTAATGTGCATTTTCCATTTCAGATGAGGCGGCAACGCTATCGCCCAGCCCACACAAATCCATACGCAAACAGCGAAACCCCTCTGTGGCCAATTGGCGCGCGAGATGAACGTACAATCGGTTTGGCCCGATGTGGTGCACTGAACCCGCGTTGAGCAACACGACGAAGGGCAGTTCTTCTGCTGCCGACCGTTCAGTGTAAGTCAGAATTCCAAACAGGCTCGGCGTTTGACTGATCGTGTATGTGCGTTCGCGTACGTGGCTTTCGGCCAGAACCGGTACATCCTGGTATTGCCGAACGAGCGAATGTGACAGGCGAACGTCAGGTTTCGCCGGTTCGTCGAAAAGCGGCGCAGGCGCTGACAGCCACTCCGCGCTTTGTTGAATGACTGTCACTGGTACTTTGGTGAGGTGCGGTTCTGCCATCATGTCGGCATACCCTGCAATCGTTCCTTGTTCCACTGTGAGGCCGCAGCCTTGCAGGTATTCCAGCAAGCGTCGGTCTTCCTGCAAATCATCGCGGCCCAGAATCAACGCACGGCGCGCATTGGGAACCAGTTTGAGCAAATCGAGCTGGCTTAATTCGCTGGCGGTTGGTTTGCTCATGACAAACCCGGCGGCTTCCAAATCCTCTTGTGCCTGTGCTGGGCTTGCCTCTTCACCGCGCACGGCGTTGAGCGCGACAATCTCGCGCACATAGGCGCGGCCTTTGACGACCGGTGCCCAAAGAAGCAGGCTTTCAATCGGTCGTTCAGTCGCTACTTGCACCGCCAGTGTCGCGCCGATGCGCAATCCGACGAGATGGATCGTTTCGCAACCGAGTTGATCCTGCATCCAGTCAAGGGCGTCGTGGATGTTGGCCAGCCAGGTCGCCACACGATTTTCGGTTTCGTACTCGCCCGCAGAGTCGCCCGTGCCGTGATAATCGAAGCGCAGCGTTGGGAGTCCTGCTTCAGCCAGTTGGTCTGCCAGCCGACGCAGCGTGCGATGCGCATGCACTTGTTCGTATCCAACCGGAGCGCAGATGACGACGCCCTGTCTGCCGCGCCGGTTGTTTGGGCGGTGATGCAGCCAGGCAAACAACGGCTGACCCTGACTTTCCAAATAGAAAGCAGTTCGTTGTATCTGGTTTGCGCTGGTTGGCTCCACAACTACCGGCGCGAGAACATCTAGTTCAACCGACATAATTGCTTTTCCTTACGCGTGTGTAGATTGCCAGGCAAACTTGATGGGCTCTTTCAAATTCAGGGCGGCAATGTAACCGCTGAATTTCTTTGCCTGGTTTTTGAACCTTCTGAAATGAATTGTCTTTTCTCGGTGGGGCGCGAGATGGAAATAGTTGTCGTCGGGCAGAAAGCCGCTAAGGTCGAAATTCACGCTTTGCAAAAAACGATTCGCTGACAGCACGAGCTGATATTGTTCGTCGCCGGTTTCGGTTACGTGAATGTTTACTTCGGCATCCGTCGGTGTTGGTGTGCCGGGGCAAGGGAAGTAGAAGGCTTCTGACAGCACTGCACGGGCTTCGTCATAGAGCGTGGCAATTACCACGTCGTGTTTTGGCGGCCCGAACCGGTAAGCGTAATTGACGTCGAAAAACTGTCCCAGCACGTCTTCTGAGCGCAATGCTATTGCGCTGCGGGGCGGAATTTCGCAGGGCGCTTCTTTTCTGGCGATCGGCGTTTGGCCGTCTTTCAGCAACAACAGTTCCGCCGTCGCGCGCAGCGGCTGCGCCGTTTCATTGACCAGATGCAGGTGCAGTCCATCCAGACCTTCATCGGTGAGTGTGATTTGTTGCGGTTGCCAACTGCGGCGCAGGTAGTAATAGGCGGCTTTGGGCAGCCCCAGGTTATCGAGAATGCCCCAGCCGGTGGCAGGCCAAAGGTCTTTGTAAAACCAGACCAGACCGCCGCGATTGTGTGACGATGTGCTGCGCCATTCGGCGAATACGCGCGCCATCATTTCGCCAGGCACGACGCTGCTCAATTGCAGATAGCGCGGCATATCGAAACTGCGCAATCGCACCGGGTCAACGCCGAACAACTCTTGCAGGTAAAAATCCCGCACGTCTTCAAAGTCCCAGCCCGAGCCCGTGTCTCTGGGAACGCGCGCCTTCCAGCGCGGATGATGCGTCGTTGGCAGTGCGCCGCCTGTAATCGCCGACAACGTTTCCATTTCAGGCAGGTTGGCAAAACCCAGACACTCGGTCGCAAATTTCACGTTGGCCTGGCGCAGTTCGCGCGGCGAACGCAAATATGCGCCCACGCCGTAATAGTGCGCGATGCCTTCGCCTACGTGGAAAGGCATTGCGCCGCCACTTGGCGAAGAAGGCACGTAGGCCGTTCCCGGATGGTATTCCGCGCACAGCCTGGGCAGCCGTTCGGCGAACCAATCATTGCGTTGCAAATCCGCCGACATACCCAGCATGGCCGCTTGCTGTTCGACTTCGCTGTTGCCGCAATAGACCGCCAGGCTCGGATGCCGGGCCAGGCGTTTCAACTCGCCAACGGCTTCGGCTTCGATTTCGGCGGCAAAGCCCGCATCCGTGACCGGATAATCCATGTTGGCGAACATGAAATCCTGCCAGACCAGAATGCCCAACTCATCGCACAGTTCATAAAAACGGTCGCTTTCATAAATCATCGTTCCGCCGATGCGCAGCAGGTTTACGCCTGCCTCACGCGCCAGGCGTAAATCGTGCGCCAGTGAATCTGCCGCACCGTCGAGCGTTGTGATGTCGCTGACCGTCCAGCAAGCTCCCCGGCAATACAGCGGCACGCCGTTGACGCGCAGGGCAAAGCCGTTTTCCTGTGACACTTCCAGAGAGCGAAAACCGATGCGACCGAGTGAGAACGAAAATGATGTGCCGCCTGCGGTCAATTGCAGCGTGCAATCGGTCAATTCCGGTGCGCCGTGTGTGTGTGGAAACCACAACGGCGGATCAGGAATGCTCAGCCGTCCGGTCAATCGCCAGCCGTTTTCGTTGCGTTCAGCAGAGATGAGAGTTTGCGTTGTTCCCGCGCATAGCACTGCTTGTTCGAGCGGAAAGTTCGTTTGCACTTGAGCGCGAAAGGTTACGCCGCCAGTGCCATGTTCGATTGCGCAATTGAGGTGTGACTCTGTCAGGCGCACTGGCCGGGCATCCAGCCAGATTGCGCGCCACGGGCCGACGGCTGTAATTGGCGGAGACCAGCCCGGAATGCGACCCAGCAAGGTTGTGCGCTGCCAGCGCAGTTGCTGGTGATTGACCAGATTGGTTTTCCAGCGTGGGCGCGGACGTCGTTGATGCAACCGTTCGCGCAAGGAGCGAAACGCAATGACCAGATCGTTGTTTGGCTGTAGGTGGTTGGTGACGTCAACGCGGTAACGGCGAAACATATTTTCAGCCGTCAGAATGTGCTGTCCGTTCAGCCAGACTTCCGCAATTGTGGCCAGGCCTTCAAAAACGAGTTCGCACGACTGGCCAACAGGCAAATCCGACGCGGCGAAGGTGGTCGCATACCACCAGTCTTTTTCGTCGCCCTCAAACGTGGCTTCTGAGGGCGCATCTGGTTGCCAACGCCCTTGCGCTTGTAACGCCTGAGCAACTGTGCCTGGCGCCGTGGCCGGGAACCAGTCGGCGGCAGTGTGGTTGAGAAGTGCTGGCGCAAGTGCCGCGCCCGGCGGTTGCGCACAACACTGCCACGCGCTGAGTAGTTTCGGAGCGGCCCAGTGCGTACTCACGTTTGGGGGAATTTCAACGTGCGTCATAGTTCGTGTACGGCAGAACGCAAATGACTCATTGCGCTTTGCCAGCGTTCTGCCATTTCCGAGAGCGAAGACAAGTCCAGAATTTTCTTGCGCGCCACGGCGCGGGCCAGATTGAACTGCAGGGTTTTGGCTCCGTTTGACAGTTCTGAAAAGGCTTGTTGCGCTGGCTCAAGACCTGAAATCCGGTGCTGTTGCAGCCAGTTCAGATACGTCGCCAGCAGTTCGAAACAAGCGCCGACCTGGCGCAGCGTGGTGAACGAATATTTGTGAAATACGTCCAGCGGCTCATTGGTCAGCCAGTCGAGGTCGCGCGCAAATCGCGTCTTGAATTTTTCGAAGGGGTTTTCTTCCGGCAGCAGGTTCAGGTGATTACGTAACAGCCCCAGCGATTGCTGAACCAGTTCGTCACCTGTGCGCAACGGGCGAGAGCGGCGCTTCACAAATTCCACATAAGGCGGCAGCGGAAGGGCGTCTGTTTCCAGATGCAGGTTGAAGATGTTGATGAAATCGTCGCCTTGTAACTGGAAGTAGCCTTGATTGTGAAAGTAACCCAGCCAGTGGTTTTGCACATCAATGGCATTTACCGCCACGGTGGTTTTGGTGTGCGCGCGTTGATACGCTGTTCCCACGGTGTCCGGCAGGTAATATGAATCGAGTTCCACCAGCACCGGGCGGCCCAGGATCACTTGTTCCTCGACGTGGTCAATGACGCGTTTCCAGATGGCCAGCTCCTGAACATCCAGACCGTAAAGTTCATACAGATCGGCAAGCGGGAATTTGAAAAACGTCCATTGATCGCCTTCGAAATCAATCGTCAGCGTGAACGGGAGCGCCGCGAGCGGCTCAAGCCCCCACGAGTGCAGGAGCTCGATCCACAGGTCAACATAGCAATTCGTCTCAGCCCAGGTGCGTTCCTGTGTGTGAAGCAGATGCCGCTGATAGCTTTCGGGGGCCAGGGGGATAATCTGATTTTTCATAGCGCCAGCACCTTCTTAACCGATGCGGGCCAGCTCGCGGGATTGAATCCGTGCGCGCGGAACAGCGCCAGCGCGACTCGTTCCAGACCAAACCCGACACAGGCGGAATGTGCTTCGTTGCCGTCCGCTGTCCGAATGCCGAAGCTGTGTCCGAAGTGGTTCAAGTGGTAATTGCACGACGCGACCGCCGTTGGCTTTTCTGCTGTCGCCACGGGCACGACCATTTCGAATTTCAGATTCTGTTCTTGCTGTGTGGCCGCCATCATGCGCGCGCCGCGTCCGAAAAATGGATCATTGGCCAGGACAGGGGTTACGTCCAAACCAATCGCGCGCAAGATTTCCTCCGCACGTTGCAACCAGTATTCACGATGTTCGAGCGCTTGTTCCGGCGTGCCCAGTCGCACATATTCGTGCATGCGGAAGCTCTGCAACCGCGCCGGATCAATTGAGGGTTCGTGACGAAACACGAACGAACGCAAATCCACGGTTCGTCCTTCTTCGGGCAGCACTCCTGTTGCGGTCGGGTAAAGCGGATAACACGCCGCCGGAAGCAGCATGACCTCGGTCGCGTTCAGGTCGCGCGTCCAGTCTTCTTCAGACTTTCGCTTGCGAATCAGTTCGAGATGTTCGCGATCTTTGCCCGTGAAGCTGTGTACCGAACCCATCAGATTCGGAAACGTCTCAATGTGGTCTGTGCACAGGTAATGCCGCCGATTGAACACGGGCGGAAACCAGATGACTTCGGATTTTCTTTCCGCCGCCATTGCCGTGACGAATTTTTCAAACTGTTCGACGACGCTTTCAAATAAACCGCTCCGGGCGTATAAGCCTGGAACTCCCATCGGTATCAACAAGCCTGCTTCAATCAGCTCGTCCTGAAAGGTTTGATATGCACGCTGTATCGGATCTTCAATTGTAGACATCTTGCTTAACTCTCTTTGTGAACCATTAGCATGGTGGCATTCAGTTTTAGGATACGGTCGTTGTTGACCATGAGGGCTGCGCCATACGCATCGCGTAACAATCGCGCCAGACTATATTGCGAGTCATTGCGGTAACCCGCGATGCCGCAAATCATCAGGGCGCGGCTAACCACTTCCACAATCAGTTGTGAACTCGATAGCTTGAGATTGTTGGTGCGAATGGCGAAACCGAAGTTGTCGAATGCGTCGGACTTTTCCTGCCACCGCAATTGCTGATATTCCTGCGTCAGGTTCAGCACATTGTTGCGCATTTCTTGTAGCACGCCATCTACTTCTGCCAGCCGCAACGCAGAGAGCGGCGTTTCTCCCGGCGTTTTGCGCGCTTCCGCACGCACAAAGGCACGCGCGATGTTCACCGCTTCTGTTGCAATGCCAGTCCAAAGCGAACTCCAGACGATGTGAGAAACAGGATGCATTGTTTGGGCGAGGATGACTGAAAACGGAACGGGAAAAATTTGTTCTGTGTGACCTTCAGTTTGCAGGGTGAAGCCGGAGCTGCACGTGCCGCGAAAGCCCAGCGTATCCCAACCTGAAAGCGGTTCCAGCGAACAGGTCTGCCGGTTGACCATCACGAACACTTGCTCGCCCGCCGGTGCATCCTCTGCGCGACGGCAGGTGATCATCAGATCGTCCGCGTGTTCGCCATAGGAGATGACCGGCGCTTTTTTGCTTAGCCGAAAAGCGTTTCCGTTGGTTTCAAGCGCACAGATGCTGGAACGCAAATCGCCGCCTGTGCCGACTTCGGTGGTGGCTGAGGCGATCAAGCGTTCTTCGCGCACGAGCCGCCGCAGATATTTCTGAAAGTACGGCGACTGTTGTGCGTGATGAACTACGCAGGCCACCTGAATCTGGTGCATGGCATAAATCATTGCGGAAGAGCCGCAATAACGCCCCAGCGTTTCGCAGATTTTGGCAATTTGCTGCAGGTTCAAGCCGCGTCCGCCGTACGTTTGGGGGACATAGGCGCTGAGCAATTTTGCCTTTCGCAATGCCTCTATGGCTTCTTGCGGAAACCGGGCTGCGCGATCTACCTCTGCCGCGTGGCGGCTGAGAACTTCGCGACCGATTGTTTGAACCTTGCCTAACAAGTCAGAAAAGCTTTGATTGGCCTCAATCGTGCTTTCGATGTTGCTTTTGATTGAAGATCGTATCGCTCCCTGACCAACACCTGTGATTGTTGCATTGGCTTCTAAGTTCATTTGTCTCTCTCTGGGAAGGGTTACTATTGATTGGCGACTCCGTAAAGATCGCCCGCAATTCATGTGGAAGGGTACACTCATGCCGGAACCGTGAGCTTCGGCTTTATTTATCAGTGCTTTCACCCGCCTGGATTGCAATCTTTGGCGCGTCCGTCGCGCAGGCTGGTTACCCGCTAATGCCGGCAACGGCCTCCGCGATGGAATCGAGACTTTCGAATGTCTTCCGACTCAGGCTGACTTCGGGAAACTCGATATTGAAATGGTCTTCTAGCGCCAACATAACGCCAACCGTGGCCAAGGAGGTCAACCCGGCGTTATAGAGATTGCTGTCTGGGCTCAAAGATGAGACATCAATAGACAGGTTTCCGTGACGAGCAATGATTTCGCGAATAACGGTGATTTGATTTTGCATTTTGACCTATCAACTTACCCACATCCATTTCAGCGCCAGGGACCCGCATCTATGTGAACGTAACGGCCATAGAGGTCATCACGGCCATGGAGGAAAGATGTGGCATCCCCATCCCAAGCGATAAACGTGTTGCAAAAGGGTGGGGTTAGCTATCGTTTTGTTAGTTTCTGGGCAGAACATGCGTTTGAACAACGCCGACATTCAGCGTTTATCCAACACATATCTCTGGGGAGAACGAGAGAATGCGCCGCTTTCGGGGTTTCTCTCTCGATATTGAATGGGATCAGGATCGCCTTGTGGGGAAGAACGTAGTCCCGTCCGATTGGGGATCGGTGAATTCGCAATCCTAAACGATGGCAAGACGCAGGATGCAATTCAAGGTTTTCAGTTAAGAAGCGATGTCAGAGATGGCGACCTTTAGCTATTTTTTTAGCTTAACAGTGGCAGTCTTTTTAGGATTCTGTCAGGCTATTGATTACATTTAGGCGATTTATTGCTTACAAGTCTGTGGAACCATGTCTGACAAGGCGAATCATAGCCAAGTGAAAGATGGCTTGCAAGCATGTATTCTTATTTCACAAGAAAATCATTACATAAATAGCGCTCAGAAACCCGCCTGGATCAAAAATGAGTTGCTTCTTGAATCACCGGGCGGATGCGGGGAAGTCGAGTCTGATCTTGCCAAAACGGTGCGCGGGTTTGATTGCAGAGGGCAAGCGGCGTAAGCTGCAAGCTCAACTAACCAGAACCCCCTACGCTGACAAACAAAACCATACTCGAACGCAGGGCATTTTCATGCGATTAGCAATACAAGGATTCTTTTACGCGCTTTTATTTTCTGTTGCCGTGCAAGCGCAGGACAAATCACTGAAAGAAATTGCGCGCGAAATTTCGCAGGCGGTGGTGGTGATTGAGGCCCTCGATGAGCGCGGGTCAGTGATCGGGCAAGGCAGCGGGTTTATTGTCACGCCGAGTGGCGCGATTGTCAGCAATTTGCATGTTGTGCAAGGCGCAGCCAGCGCCCGTATCAAACTTCCCAATGGCGATGTTTATAAAACGGCTGACATCGTCGAGGTGGATGAAGTCAAAGACATCATCATTCTCAAAATCAAAGGCTTCAAATTACCGACGGTAAGGCTGGGCGATTCTGACAAGGCAGAAACCGGCGACGCGATTGCGGCGATCAGCAGTCCAGAGGGGCTGACGAATTCGCTTTCGACGGGCGTGATCAGTGGGGTGCGGCGGTTGGATACGCATCGCGTGTTTCAGTTGACTGCGCCAATCAGCCAGGGTAGCAGCGGCGGCGCCGTATTTAACCTCAACGGCGAAGTCATCGGCATCATCACCTACCTGCTCAAAAGCGGCCAGAATATTAACTTTGCGGTGCCAATCAATTATGCGCGGGGCATGGTCAGTGATCAGACGACAAAAACCTTCGCGCAATTACAACCGCCGCCTAAGCAGAAAGACGCTGCCCCAGCAACGCCAAGTGTGTTGGGCGGCAGCGAAGATGAATTGGACGCGCAGCTAACAGGCGCAACGCGCGGCAAGTTGGGACGTTCGCCACAAGCGCCCATGTTTGTGCGCCCGGACGAAGCGCTGATTCTGTTTTATCGTCTGGTGGAAAACATCGGGTTGTATACGGCAACGGATGTTGCTGATTTGACGCGCACCGCTGCTGCCGTCAAAACCAAAGACGAAGACAATTTTGAGCAATACACGATCAAATACTTTAGTTTTCACAATGGGCTGGCGCTCAGTTTTGGCAAACCTGATCGGCTGCTGACCGATGTGGAATTGCTGGTTTCGTGGTCGGTTGAAGATTTGAAAAACACCTATGGTGACAAATTCAAACGGCGCAAACAGGGCAGCCAGCAAATTCTTGATTACGGCAAATTGCCCAATGGACGCCAGTTGATCGCATTTTTGGATGGCAACGGCAACGTGCGTTCTGTGCGGTTTAGCAAAGCGAAGTAAGTGCTGGCGATTTATGGTTGTGATTTGTAAAGCAGATGGATCGTTTGTTGACGCGGACCGCCAAAACCAAACCACGACCGGTCGAGAATGTATCCGCGCAACGAAAACGATTGTGCGTGCACGCTGACAAACCCCGCGCTGGCGAAATCACGAGCGCTCAAACCGAACCATTTCGGTCCTACTTTTTCATCCCACACCGCTAACGTCCCAGCAGGCTGCGCACGCAGCATTTCCAAGTCTCTTGCCTTGTCACGTGTGAACGCCGGGTTTTCCCACGGATCGTGATCAAACAGGATGCAGGCATAGGGCTGACACCAGAGCAACTTGGTGATCTGGGGGGCTTGTGGCTGCGCCTGCCACCATTGATGTACGACCGTCAGCGCGCGGGCATCGCGCGACCATTCTGCGCCGTCGGCATAAACGAAGTTCACATACGCGGACAACAAGAGCAACAACGCGACTGCCGCCCGGCGAAACTGGAGCGACAAATCTGCTAATCGCTGCGCCAATTGATGCCAGCCGACCAGCGTAAGCAGCGCAATTGCCGGGGCAATCGTCACCAAATAACGCGGATAGCCAGCCGATCCTAACAAGCCAAATGCACGCAAAATCGTGTGCAGCCCAAACAACAGCAAAAACGAAGAGGTCAGCGTACAGAGAGAGCGCTGCTTTAACAGCCAGACCAAGCCATACAAAAAGACCGGCAACAGAAACAAACCTGTGATTTCGGGCAAGCGTGCCGGAAACGCCAGCAAGCCCGCTGCGCCATAAATCGTCCCTGTCATTGGCCAATTGGTCGGCCAGTTGTGTTTGATAAATAGCGGATCACCGGTAAGTAAAAGTGCAGCCAACCACCACAGCGCAAATCCAGCGCCAAGCAACAACCAACGCGGCTGACGAATGACGGAAAAGGGATTTTGGCGAATGTTTGCCGGCAAAACCCAGACGGCCCACAACGCCGCCAGAAAGAAGCCTTCGGGGCGAGCCAGAATCAGTAGCGAAGCAACGAGTAAACCTGCTTTGACGCGTCCTTGATGATGCAACCGCAAAGCAATCACATAACACAAGGCGAAAATCGGTTCGGTCATTGTGTCGGCGCTAAACAACAAAAACGACGGCTGCAACCAGAGCAGGGGAATGCTGAATGGTGCGCGCGGCAATTTGAGTTCTGTGGCCAGACGCCAGGTTTGCCAGGAGATCAGTACGCAGATCAATACGGTCAACAAACGCGCGGCGCGAAAGCTGAGCAAAGCGGGAAACGCATACAGCGTCGTAAACAGCGGACGCGACCAGACGCCGACAAACAGTTCGGGATGCGTCCAGGCCCAGCGCGCAAACAAAAAGTGTTGCCCACCGTCTTGCTGACAACTGTCGTCGAACAAAAACGCCATCAGCAAACCTGCCAATGCGCCCACCAGCAACCAGGCATAAGCTTGTTTATGAGTTTTTGGGGAATTAAGCATTACGGCGTGGATGGTAGCACGCACGATTTAGAAGTCGAACTGGTAGGCGTTAAACAGCCGGAAGTCGAGCAAAAGGTCAAAATTAACGCTCTGTGGTGAGGATTTTGGCTGAATGCCGCTTGTTGCACTCATTTCACCTGTAAAACGGAAAAACTTTTTTTCAGAGATTAATTGCTTAAGCATTTTTCTTCAGCGAATAGTCGCTGTAAGTGGCCTAAAACACAGTATATCTGCTTTAGGCGCTGAGTTGCCACAATATCCTGTGTGTCGAGTTAGTGGATAATTTGGCTATTTTGGTCGGAAAAGAAAAGCAGCGGTTTAAAAGCTAGAGCTGGCTTTAAGTTGCATTCGAGAAACTGTTGAAAAAAGAGGCTTTACAGGTTTTGCTTAACATGGTACCGTGCGCCGCACATCAGCAAGAGTGGTAACAATCAAGTGGGACTGCGAGTTTACAAGGTTCAAGTGGCGCAGTTCTACGGCAAACACATATCGAAACATAGAATTTGAGGCCAGTTGTTTCCGGCCATTGGTTTCCAAGTGAGGGAACGATGGGGATTACTTTCGGCACCTCTGGATGGCGTGCCATCATCGCAGATGAGTTTACGCTGGCGAACGTACGTTTGGTCACGCGTGCGATTGCTTCTGTCTTGCATGAAGAGAAAGCAGGCGGCAGCGTCATCGTCGGATACGACACACGCTTTTTGAGTGAACGGTTTGCGGCTGAATGCGCGGCAGAGCTGGCGCGTTTGGGTTATGAAGCGTATTTGACGACGCGTGAAACGCCGACGCCCACCATCTCGTATGCGATTCGCACGAAACAAGCGCGCGGCGGAATCAATTTCACGGCCAGCCATAATCCACCGCAATACAACGGCATGAAGTTTTCGACTGCGGATGGCGCTCCGGCCTTGCCGGAAATCACCAAGAAGGTCGAAACCCGCATCGCGGAATTTCAAGCAGGCGCCGCCAGCTTTGATCCTGCGCCGAGTGATGCTGCGCCGATCATGCTTGATCCGCGCGCAGACTATTTGCAGGACCTGGCCAGCAAGATTGATTTTAGCAAGATTGCGGCGGCCAAATTGCGCCTGGCTTACGATCCATTGTGGGGCACCGGGCGCGGATATTTGGACGAAGTGCTGCGCCAGCACGGTTGTGATGTGCAAACCGTGCACGATTTCCGCGACGTGTTGTTTGGCGGGTATAGCCCGGAACCTTCCGAGCGGAATTTGCGCGAGATGCGCGACCTGGTCGTTGGTCAGAAGTTGGCGCTGGGCGTGTCAACGGACGGTGATGCCGACCGGTTTGGGTTCATTGATTCTGACGGCACGTTTGTTTCTGCCAACCACGTGTTGGCGTTGGTGTTGGATTACCTGTGTGAAACGCGCTCCACGTGGTCGGGCGGAGTTGCGCGCAGCGTAGCCACGACGCATTTGCTCGACAAAATCGCTTTGCGTCACGGACGCCCATCATACGAAACGCCTGTCGGATTTAAGTTCATTGGCGAATTGCTGAACCAGGACAAGATCATTCTCGGTGGCGAAGAAAGCGCGGGCCTGACCATCAAAGGCCATTTTCCCGAAAAAGACGGCATTCTGGCTTGTCTGTTGGTGGTGGAAATGGTGGCGGCGCGTGGCGCTTCACTGGGAGAAATGATTGCAGAACTGTTTCGCAAAGACGGCGCACTCTATAGCGAGCGCGTCGGCATTAAGTTGACCCCCGAAGTCAAAGATCGTTTGCAAAAACGTTTGGCCGCCGATGCCCCTGATTCAATCGGAGGCCGCCGCGTAACCGATGTCAATCGCATGGATGGCGTGAAGTATCTGTTCGATGACGGGTCGTGGTTATTGCTTCGTATGTCGGGCACCGAACCAGTGGTGCGGTGCTATGCAGAAACTCATTCAAAGAAAGACCTGGAGGTGTTGCTTGAAACGGGCAGCCAATTTGTACTCAGCTAGAACTTACGCCATCGCCGCGCCGCGCGAGGCCACCAATGCCTGGCCGCGCATTGCCCGATGGATCCCTCACATTCCGAATTATGTTTGGTTGGCGATGATCGTCCTGACGGTTTCGGCGCTGTCGGTTTCGACGTATATGCGCGCGCAAGAGATGGAGCGCGATGCGAAAAGCTCGCACGCCTTCACTTCGACGAAGGTGGACAATCTCAAAGCTTTCAATTCGGAACTGAAAAAACAGACCCAGCGCATCAAGCAAGATCCGCAGGCGGCGCAGCAAGCGGCGCAAGAGCAATTGCGCGTTTTGCGTCCGAATGAAATTGTGGTCGCTGTGCGCGACAAAAAATAGACCTTTGCCAATACACGTTGTTTTCGCTTGGTGTCTGCCCGCCAAGCGAAAACACACGTTTTCTGACGTCCCTCCTGCAACAATCACTCATCATTCAAC
>JAEUQO010000419.1 GCA_016789605.1 Acidobacteriota bacterium | reverse complement strand
GCAATCCTTTACCGATTTGATTAACGCTTATCGTGTCGAAGACGCCAAGCGGCGTTTGCTTGATCCAACCTGGAAACATTATTCGATTCTGGCCATCGCCGAAGAAGCGGGCTTCAGCTCCAAATCCACCTTCAACGCTGTCTTCAAAAAACACACCGGCCAAACCCCCTCAGAATTCAGAGCCTCGTCCAATCTGATGGAATCTGCCTAAAACGTCGCAGGGACGACGTCTGAAATCATAAATCCGCACGTCCCGAAATGACTTTCCAGACGCCAACAAGATACCGGCAGGGTACAGTTTTGCTGTCGCATCCGGTTGTTGGGCACAATTTTCACTTACGAGGGAGGGGCTATGTTTGAATGGAGCGCAAAACGGCAAAGCGTTTGGTTGGTTGTCTGGCTGGTGTTGATCTGCCATGTCGGAGTGCGAATTACGGCAAAAGTTCAGCAGAGTGAGGCGCAAGCTGTCGAGAGTTGGCTGACGTCGGCTGTGCGCGATTTTGAGGCAAACCGGATTTCGGAGGCCAAAATCGCGTTTGAAAAAATCATCAAAAGCCAGCCGCAACACCCGCAAGCGGCGTTTTATCTGGGCCGAATTGCCTTTCAGCAAAAACAAACTGACGACGCGATTCGCTGGTTTGAACTGGCGGTGCAGCAAGCCGGGCAGACATCCAGTTTTCATCATTGGTTGGCGCAAGCGTATGGCAGCAAAGCGCGCACCGGCAGCATGCTCAATCGCGCCAATTTTGCCGGTAAAGCCAAAGACGAATTGCTCAAAGCCGTCAGCCTGGAACCTGCCAACCTGCCTGCGCGCGCAGACCTGGCGCGGTATTACAACGAAGTTCCTGCCATTTTGGGCGGCAGTCAGGAAAAAGCCTTTGAACAAGTCGAGGCGATCAAGAAACAAGACCCGCTGCAAGGATGGCTGTTGGCGGGCGATCTTTGGGCTGACAAACGAAACGTCGCCGAAGCGGAACGTGCGTATCGCGCGGCAGAAACGCAACAAACCAACAAGTTTGAAGCGACGATGAAACTCGGCGCGCTTTTCCAGCGTGCGCAAAACTTTGACCGGGCATTTGCCGAATTCGAAAAAGTCGTCAAGGCGCAGCCGGATCACTTTGCCGCGCTTTACCAGATTGGGCGCACGGCAGGAATGTCTGGCCGGCAACCAGAGCGAGGTTTGGCGGCGTTTGCACAGGTAAAACAGCAGTTGCCTCCGAATGATCGCGACGCCTTGATCGGGTATCACTGGTGGCGCGGCAGAATCCTGGAAGCCAAAGGTGATCTTGAACAAGCGCGCGCCGAATACGAAACGCTGGAACGGATTTCTCCTGGCCACCCTGACACGCGCGCGGCGCTGGAACGCGTGAAGCCAAAAGAAACGATCACGGCGACCCCGAATCTTCGTCCGGGGCTTGTTGCGCTTGCGCCTTCCTCATTGCAAGCCAACGATGGCGAAGTCATGGATTGCGAATACGGACGATTGCTGGTGCCGGAAAATCGCCAGGTGAAATCAAGCCGATTGATTGAACTGGTGTTTTTACGGTTCAAAACTTCTGCGGCAAAACCGCAAGCGCCGGTCGTGTTTCTGGCGGGCGGTCCAGGCGGCAGCGGGCTTAGCACCGGGCGTGTGACCGAATTCTTTCAAACAATCAAAGCGTTGCGCGCCGTCTCTGATGTGATTTTGCTGGATCAACGCGGAACAGGCGGCTCGCTGCCCAGCTTGGGCTGCCCCGGTACGATTGGCGATTTGCCTGCGCACGCATTGCGCAGCCGAGCAGACGCTGTGCAGGCATTTGCCGACGCCGCGCAACGTTGTGCAGACCAATTGCGTGCGCAGGGAGTGGATTTTGCTGGATATACCATTCTGACCAGTGCCGACGATGTCGAAGACTTGCGCCGCGCTTTGCGGGTCGAAAAGGTCAGTTTGTGGGGGCACAGTTACGGGACGCAGTTGGCGCTGGCTACGGTGCGACGTTACCCGCAAAGTATCGAGCGCATGATTCTGATGGGCGTTGAAAGCGTCGCCAGCACGCAAAAATGGCCAGGCGATACCGATCGTTACTTTGCTGAGTTGGCGGAACTGGTCAAAAACGATCCGCGTATTGGCCAGAGCATGCCTGATTTGCTGGGTTCGATTCGCCGCGTGCTTGCCAAATTCGACCACGAACCGCTGACGGTTTCGCTGCCGAATCCGGCCATCAATCAGCCGCGCGAATTGATTGTCGGCGGATTCGGATTGCGTGCCGTCACCTTGCTGACGATCCTCAACGACACGCGCAATCTGCCGCTCATCCCGTTGTTGTATGCGTCGCTCGAAAAGAATGACCTCAGCGTGTTGCGCGAAATGCTGACGCAAATGCAAGCGCGCAATCTGTTCACGGCAAGTCTGTACTTGATTGACGGGGCTTCGGGCGCAACCGCCGACCGGCGCGCCCAGATCGAACGCGAAGCACAAACGGCGCTGTTTGCCGATGTGGCCAACTTTCCGTTTCCCGACATCAACCGTATCTGGCAACCCAAAGACCTGGGCGATGCCTTTCGCCAGCCGGTCAAATCCGCTGTTCCGACGCTGCTTATCAGCGGCACGCTCGACGCCAACACGCCGCCACATCGTGCTGAAGAAGTGCGACAAGGATTGTCTCGCGCAGCGCATTTGATCGTCGAAAACGCCGGGCACCAGGACCATTTGCGGGCGGCGGGGCTGAGCGCGGAGATCGTTCGTTTTGTCAGCGGAGAGCACGTCAGCGACAAACGCTTTGTCTTGCCCAAGCCGGAATTTGTCCCGCTGGTTTCTCGTCCGTGACCGGCGATATTTCTCAGCGCCAGCTTTTTTCAGAAACTTTTCCGCTTGAGGGCGGCTTTCCTGTCGAATGATTTCAATCTGCCGGATTTTGATTTAGCATGCTTGCGACATAGCAGAGACACCAAGGCGTTCGCATTCTGGAACGCCTCCAACCTAGATCGGTTTTCAGATGAGCTTGCAACTGGCGCGAAAGCACTTCGTTACTGCTCCCGTGACTGTATCGCGATTGGTAGGAGGCGGCTTTCTCGCATCTTTGAAGTCTTGACCACGGACCGGCCAACGGTCTGAGCAACAGTCTGCCAGCAAAGCAAAAGACCCGATCTACAACTGAAACCGGCAACTTGTTTGAGTCCATCTCTTGGAAAGGAGAATGTCCATGAAAGCGTATTCGACACAGGAGATCCGAAACTTGGGCATTGTAGGTCACGGCGACGCAGGGAAGACCTCCCTGGTCGCCGCGATGCTATTTGCGACTGGAGCCACCACACGCTTGGGGAAAGTTGATGACGGCACAGCGCCCACCGACTACGACGAAGAAGAAATTGCCCGCAAAATCAGTCTTAATCTCACACCTGCTTACGTTGAACATAAAGGACACAAAATCAATCTGATTGACACGCCGGGGTACGCCGCGTTCATCGGGAATGCCAAACCGGCGTTGCGCGTTTGTGAAACAGCGTTGTTTGTCGTGGATGCCGTCACCGGTATCGGCGTGCAAACCGAAAAAGCCTGGGAATTCGCCGATGAATTGCACCGTCCGCGTCCGCGCTACATTGTCGTGAACAAACTCGACAAGGAGCGCGCGGATTTCGGCGCGACCTACAACGCGCTGCGCGATACCTTTGGCAATAGCTGCGTGCCGCTGACTTTGCCGATTGGCGCAGAACGAAACTTTCGCGGTGTGGTGGATGTCATCCATATGAAGGCGTACGAATTCGACGCCAACGGCAAACCCAAAGAAGTGCCCGTGCCGGAAGAAGGGCGCGGATACATTGACGAAACGCACGCACGATTGATCGAAGCGGTCGCCGAATCGGACGATTCCTTGATGGAACACTTTTTCGATGCGGGCACGCTGACGGATGAAGAGTTTCTCGGCGGTTTGCGCAAAGCGATTATCAATAAGACGCTGACGCCTGTATTTGCGGCATCGTCGGTGACGATGACCGGCATTGCGACGTTGCTGGATGCGGTTGTGGATTACGCGCCGAATCCGGCGGATTTAGGCGAGGTGCCTGCCAAAACCGGTCCTGAACCAGATGCCGAAGACCTCAAACGCGCTGATCTGGATAGCGAAGCGCCTGCTGCGTATGTCTTCCGCACGGTGGTCGAAAACTTTGGCAAGATCACGATGATGAAAGTCTGGTCTGGCGTAATCAAAGCTGATGCGACGCTTTACAACATTAACAAAGGTGCGCCAGAACGCCTGGGACCATTGCACGCCATTCAGGGCAAAAACCTGGAAAAGATTACCGAAGCGCACGCCGGCGACATTGTCGCGGTTACCAAGCTCAAAGACACAACCACGGGCGATACGCTCTGTGACAAAGCGTCGCCGATTTATTACGAACCGGTGAAATTCCCCGAAGCGGCGATTCACTTTGCCATTGTGCCCAAATCGCGCGCTGACGAAGACAAGCTCTCCGGCTCGATCCACAAAATGCTCGAAGAGGATCCGTTGTTGCATTACACCCGCAACGACGAGACCAAAGAATTCGAGTTGGGCGGCACCAGCCAACAACACATCGAAACAGCGGTCAGCAAACTGAAGAATCGCTATCACGTCGAAGTCGAATTGCATCAACCGAAAGTTCCGTATCGCGAAACGATCAAAGCGCGTGTCGAGGTCGAGGGTCGCCACAAGAAACAAACTGGTGGCCGTGGCCAATTTGGGTTGTGCCGTTGCATTTTCGAGCCGCTTCCGCGCGGTAGCGGGTTCGAATTTGTAGACAAAATCTTCGGCGGTGTGATTCCACAGCAGTGGCGTCCGGCGGTAGAAAAAGGGATTCGTGATTCTGCCGCACGCGGAGCCATTGCGGGCTATCCGATGGTAGATTTTCGGGTCGAATTGATTGACGGCAAATACCACGACGTGGATTCCGATGATCTTTCTTTCCAGATGGCAGGCCGCAAAGCATTCAAGGGAATGATCGAAAAAGGCCGTCCTGTGTTGCTCGAACCGGTGATGCACGTCGAAGTCGTCGCGCCGCAGGAATGTTCCGGCGACATCATGGGCGAAATCAATTCCCGGCGTGGGCGCATTCAGGGCATGGACAGCAAAGGCGCAAACCAGATCGTTAAAGCTGTTGTCCCTATGTCAGAGATGCTGACCTTTCCGCAAACGCTGAATTCAATCACCAGCGCGCGTGGCAGCTATCACATGGAATTTTCTCACTACGACGAAGTCCCGGCTCACATTGCACAAAAAGTCGTGCAACAGGCCGTGGCTGAAGGCCGCGTGAGAAAAGAAGAAGAAGACTAATCTTCTTGTTTGCCAACCCTCGGTAGGCGCGATTGTTTTTCTGACAGTCGCGCCTATCTTCGTATCACCGCAACGCAAAGCCCGGCTGACGCACGGGTTTCTGACGCTCACTTTTTGCCACGCAACACATGAGTCTGAATAACGCCCCAACAAATTCAGAGATTGAGCTGATTGGACAGCTCGGTGATCCGGCAATCCGCAACCTGCGCATTACCCAGTGCTACCACGAATTGTCTGCTGCCTTGTCGCAGCGTTTCGGGCTGTCGGCGAATTGGTGCACGTTTGCAACCTGGGCTTCAAAACAAGCTGGGCAGACAATTCGCGGCGAAGATTTGCGCCGCAAGCTCGAACACGCGCTGGAGTCTGCGCCGGAGTTGGTGCAAGCCGTGGCCAAGGTGGTATTGGCCGTGCGTCAACTTGGCGGGTCAGGCGATGAGTCACACGTTAGGCGCGTGTTGCGCGAAACTCTGCGGCTGGAACAGATCACCGCGCGCACCAGCGAGGCTGTGGCGCGCGGCAATTTGAAAGTATTTGCGGAAATTGGACGCGAATTTGCCCGCTTCATCAGCGAGTGTTTGCCCGACCAAGCGCCCAACGAAACAAGCGTGACGCAATTTTGCGCATCTTTGCGCGCAGGTGATCCACCACAAGGTCAGGAGTATTTGCGCCGCGCGTTCGCGCATTATTACCGGGCGTTGTTCATTACGGATGCCAAAGCCAAAGCCGAACTGTTGTTGCTGGCGAATCTGGAAATCGGCTTTCACGAACAGACGCGCTTGCAACCGGAAATTGCCGCTTCGCTGGATGCGCCGCTGCTGGATGCGGAAACTGTGACCACGCAATTGCTCAAATCGCTCTTTCCCTTTGCCGGAATTGTCGTGCGAGCGCGCACCTGGTTCAAACGTTTATGGCAGGGGCCAACGCCATTGGAATTGGCTGTCAACGTGTTGGTGGCCGAAATTCGGCGCTTGCTTCATACGTTAATCACGGACCATTTGATGACGTTGACGCTCTCGCAACGGCGCTTGCAGTTGGGCAAGGATGTGTTGGGGACGTTTCCTGCTTCGTTGCAACACATCAGCGAGGCAGAGTTGCAAGCGTTGGTGCGGCGGATTGATCCGACGACGGATAGTTTGCGCGACTCTGGCGCGGTGGATTGGGCCAACCTGGCAGAGCGATTGCACTTCATCGCAGACCTGTTTCGCTGTTTTCACGAAGCGCCGGAATTATTTGACCCGCCTTTTA
>JAEUQO010000397.1 GCA_016789605.1 Acidobacteriota bacterium | reverse complement strand
CAAGCGAGTTCCCTGTCGCGCTCCAGTTCGCTTTCCACCAGCGTGATCGCCCGCGCCAGCACGACGCGGTTCCGGTGGACGAAAACGTAACGCGTTGTGGCAAATACGAAATGCGTCCGGCCTGGGTCAGACTGCCCGCTGATGCCGAACGCAATCCGGCCAGAATCTCTAGCAGCGTGGTTTTACCGACACCATTACGCCCCACCAATCCGGTACGCGTCGGGCCAAAGCTAAACGTGAGATCGTGAAATAGGCTGGAACCGTCAGGCAGGCGATAGCCGAGTCCAACCCCACTGAGGTGGTTATGCATATGCGAAACTCTCCCAACAAAAAGTAAGCAGGTCGCGCGACACAACCAGAACTGGCCGTGTGCCACGCAGAGCAAAGCGTTGTTGTGAAAGTTAGCTACGCATCAGAACGCCAGTTTCGCAGGTCTGTTGACCACAACCGAAACCGGCAAAAATCTCCTTCGGCTATCAAAAAAGATGGCGCGTAATCGGAAGTCATCCGTTACGCGCACGGGAAAATACGCTCTCAGTCGTTGCTTGTCAACGCCAAGCTATAACTGACAAACCTGAGTTACTGCTTTTGCGCCGCAGCCGTGAAATAGTCGCGCAACCGTTGCCCGCCGCGCACCGGCGCAACGACATCCACTTGCGTAACGGCAATGCCGAAATCCATCAGCGCGTGAATCCGGCGATTGAAAAGCTTGAGCGGCGCGATCAACAACTTGAATACGCCTGGCGAAACCGACATCAACTTCGCAGGCCGTTGCAACACATCAAACGCGAGCAAGACGGCGTCTTTGCGTGTGATCGTGTCAGGGCCGCCGACGGGCAAGTCTGTCTCGTCAGATGCCAGCGCCTCTACACAAGCAACTGCGACGTCGGCTTCGTGAATCGGGTTAGAGCGGCAACTGCCATCGCCAATGACAACGCCACGGCCTTTGGCGGCAAACTTCAAAATCTCCAGATAGAAGCTGAAAAATCCCGTCGGACGCACCACGCTGAATTTCAGCCCCGAAGCGCGCAACGCATCCACGAATTTTTCGTGTGCGTCGGCGTATTCCGTTTGGCGCAATTGTTCGCCGTTGGCCAGCGAAACGTAAACGATTTTGCCGACGCTGGCGCGCCGGGCTTCTGCCAGCAACTGCAGATTGCCCTGATAATCCACGTCGTAAAACGATTTGCGATCACCGAACGTGTTGACGTTCATCGAAGCGCCCGCACACGAAATGACCGCCTGCACGCCGTCACACGCGCCGCGCAGACTGTCTGGCGCAGTCAAATCGCCCGTGACGATTTCGTCTGCGTCGCTGCTCGTCAATTTGGCAGGGTTGCGCACCAAAGCGCGCACTGTGTGCCCGCGACGTTTCAGTTCGCGCAAAATCCACATTCCCAGTTGTCCGGTCGCACCTGCGACCAAAACGGTTGCCATTGTTCGCCTCACTTGAAATAGTTGGCCAGAAGCTATTCTTCCTGGTTAATCACCCGCAAGATTTCGTCGTGCAGCAATTGATTGGTGGCCAATCCCTGCCCGTTCAGCAAATCAATTTTGCCGCTCAGATCAGTGAAACGCCCGCCCGCGCCCTGCAAAATCGGCGGCATCGGCGCAACGTCGTAATACTTCAACTGGCTGGGTTCGATCATCACATCCGCCAGACCACAGGCGACCAGATAGTAACCGTAACAGTCGCCAAAGCCGCGCACCAACCGCACGCGCCGCGCCAACCGCACCAGTTTGTCTTTCTGTTCGTTGTCTATCAACGTGCGCGGATCGGTGATGATCATCGTCGCTTGCGAAAGGTCAGTCGTTTGCGACACGCGCACCGGATCGCCATTCAAAAACGTGCCGGTTTCTGCCGAGCCGATCAGCAACTGTTCGCGCAACGCGAAATAGATCGAACCGAGCACCGGCACACCATCGCGTTCAAGCGCGATCATCGTGCCGAACAGCGGCGTTTTCAGCACAAAGGATTTGGTGCCGTCAATCGGGTCAATGATCCAGCGATAGGCAGAGGATTTTTGCGTCTCGCCGAATTCCTCGCCAAAAATCGAATAATCGGGAAAGCGTTTGGCCAGCCGGTCGCGCAAAAATTCTTCGACTTCGCGGTCGGCGCGCGTCACCGGACTGTCATCGGCTTTGCGTTCGACTTCGATGGTTTGGTTGAAGTGGCGGCGAATGATTGCGCCCGCTTGCAAACTCAGTTCGCCCAGAATCGGAAAGTAAGAAAGTAGGTTGTCCATAACGCGCGCGATTGTACCGCGTGCGCCAAGGCTTTGGGCAGAGTCAGACAAACAAAGCCCTCAAAATCTGTAACGACGGAACCGACTTGCTCAAAAACAAAAGGGCAGAAAAAGCACTCTGCTCTTTTCCTGCCCTCGCTTTCCTGTCTGACAAAAACGCGCGAAGCCCTATTCAGGAACCAGCGTTCGCAATTCGTTTTTGATTCCGTTGAGTTGTTTTTTCAAAACCTCGAAAAATTCCAGCGCGCTGCGTCCGACTTTGCGGTCGGCGCTGCCCGCCATACGCGACAGACTGCCCAACTGGTCAATCAGCATCGGCTGCGGATAGGTGATCTGTGCCGTCGCCAATTGCGCGCGCAAGCCTTGCAGCTTTTGCAGTTTATCGGCTTGCCCTGCTGATTGCTGAATGCCCGCGTCAAC
>JAEUQO010000307.1 GCA_016789605.1 Acidobacteriota bacterium | reverse complement strand
TTCCCGTGCGCGTAACGGATGACTTCCGATTACGCGCCATTTTTTTGATAGCCGAAGGAGATTTTTGCCGGTGTCGGTCGTGGTCAACAGACCTGCGAAACTGGCGTTCTGATGCGTAGCTAACTTTCACAACAACGCCTTGCTCTGCGTGGCACACGGCCAGTTCTGGTTGTGTCACGCGACCCGCTTACTTTTTGTTGGGAGAGTTTCGCATATGCATAACCACCTCAGTGGGGTTGGACTCGGCTATCGCCTGCCTGACGGTTCCAGCCTATTTCACGATCTCACGTTTAGTTTTGGCCCGACGCGCACCGGATTGGTGGGGCGTAATGGTGTCGGTAAAACCACGCTGCTAGAGATTCTGGCCGGACTGCGTTCGGCGTCAGCGGGCAGTCTGACCCAGGCCGGACGCATTTCGTATTTGCCACAACGCGTTACGTTTTCGTCCACCGCAACCGTTGCTGATGCGTTACAGCAGGCAGAACAGATTGCCGCGCATGAACGCGTCGCATGCGGCGAAGGCTCCTTATCGGATTTTGACCTGCTGGCCGACCAGTGGGATTTGCCCGAACGCATCGAACGCGAACTGGCCAAACTCGGCGTCAGCCATCTGACAACGCAACGTACGGTCAGCAGCTTGAGTGGCGGTGAACTGACGCGCGTGCGGCTGGCGGGATTGTTGTTGGCCGAACCGGATTTTCTGTTGCTCGACGAACCGACCAATCACCTGGATCAGGGCGCGCGCGCGTTTGTTTATGACCTGGTCGCAAACTGGCGCAAAGGCTTGTTGGTCGTCAGTCACGACCGGCATCTGCTTTCTTTGGTCACGCAGATCGCTGAGCTACAACCTGACGGCCTGCAATTGTACGGCGGCGATTTTGCGTTTTATCAAGAACAGCGTGCGCTGGCGCGTTTAGCCGCCGAGCAAACTCTGCACAGCACGGAGCAGCGGTTGAAAGACGCAAAGCTGACTGCGCAACGTGCGCGTGAACGCCAGGAACGCCATCAGGCACACGGGCGAAAAACCTCTGGCCGACAAAACCTGCCCGCGATTGTCGTCGGCAAGTTGCAACGTGACGCTGAAAACACCGCCGCCCGGTTGCGTGATCGGCACGCGCAAAAAGTGGAGCATCTGCGGCAGGAACTGCAGGTTGCGCGCGGGCAATTGCCCATCGAAACGCAAATCAAAGTTGATCTGGCCAGTTCTGTCGTGCCGCCGCAAAAGCGTTTGGTCGAATTGCGCGAGGTGAATTATCGCTTTGCCGATACCGAACAAGAGCTTTGGTCGCAACCGCTAAGCTGGGAAATCATCGGGCCGGAGCGCATTTGGTTGCGAGGCGCGAACGGCGCAGGGAAATCCACTTTGCTGGATTTGCTTTGCAGCAAGAAACGGCCTTCAGCGGGGACGCTGCATTGTCGGGCGGAACGCGTCGGATTTCTCGATCAGCAGGTCAGCTTGCTGGATGATTCGCTATCAGTGCTGGACAACTTGAGACGCGTTGCGCCGTTGCGGCCAGAGCACGAACTGCGCACCTTGTTAGGACGCTTTTTGTTTATTCGTGACGACGCACTGAAATTCGCCGCTGTGTTAAGTGGGGGCGAGCGAATGCGCGCCGGTCTGGCTTGTTTGTTGGGAGCCGAACAAGCGCCGGAATTACTTATCGCCGATGAACCGACGAACAATCTTGACCTGCCAAGCCTGGCTGCGCTGAGCGCGGCGCTGCACGAATTTCGTGGCGCGTTGCTGGTGGCTACGCACGACGCGACGTTTGCTGCAGAAATCGGATTGACGCGTGAGATCGTGTTGGGCGCACAGCCTTTGCCGATTGCCGGTTGGGGGGCATCAGTAGCAGAGAAGGCAGAGCACGGCTTTGACTTCGGACATGACGCAAGAGAGAATCGCGCCGCATTGGGTTCAGATGGTAGATAACCCCACATCCATCAACAGCTAGCTTTCGACGGAGGACATTATGCGCAGAGGGATTGTGCTGGCGACGCTTATGCTGCTGGGCATCGCGATTGCCAGGTCAGATAGGCAGATTGCCGCTTCACAAGATGCATTCACCGGGCCAGGTCGGTATCGCATTGAAATTGTGGCAACCGGTAAGGCGCTCGACCTGAAAATAGAAGACAAAAAAACGCTTCAGCAGTGGGCTGGCAGCGGGGGGCGCAATCAACAATGGGATGTAGAGGATGCGGGCAACGGCTATTTCGTGATCAAGTCGGTTGAAACAGGCAACGTGCTGGATTGTGCCGAAAAAAAGGCGCGTGATGGCAGCGGCGTGATCGTGGCAGGGCGCGGCAATTCTGAGCAACAGTTGTGGAAGATCGCACCCAGCGAAACCAACAGCGGACAGTTCACGATCATTTCCAAAGTGGGCAAGGCGCTGGAAGCTCCGGCGGGCAAACGCGACGACGGCGTGCGCTTACAACTTTGGGGGCCGCACGGATTGGAGAATCAGCGCTTTCGGTTTACCCGTCTGGCGGATTTAGAACCAAAAATTCGGCCGCGTGAACCATCACCCACAACTCCTATTGGGGCTGGTGCCGGTGTCTCTGTGGCCAACAACAGCGGATTTTTGGGGAAAGGGCGCTATCGCATTCAAAGCGTGCTGAGCGGTTATTTTCTGGACTTGAAGCGCGAAGATAACCAGTCGTTACAACAATGGTCAGGCAGTGGCGCGGCCAATCAGCAATGGGACGCCGAAGATGCCGGTGGCGGGTATTTCTACTTGCGGTGCGTGGAAACAGGAAAGGTGTTGGAGGCATCTGGTTCCAAAGATGGCTCGCTTGTGCTGGTGAAAAGTGGCCAGCCAGGGCGAGACAGTCAGAAATGGCGGGTCGTAGACCTGGGAAATGGGCAGGCGCTTATCGTGGCGAAATCCGGCAAAGTGTTAGACGTGAAAGATAGTGCACGTACTGAAGGCGCTCGCATACAAGTTTGGGGCGAGCATCGGGCTGACAATCAGCGCTTTCGTTTTGATCGTCTTGATCTGACGAATCAATACAGTGGCGGACGCACACGAGACGAAGGGCGGCTCAGTCGCCCTGGCCGTGGTAATGCCAGTGAGGAAGAACCCTATGTGGCAGGGCGTTTGCGCTGGCGTGGCCGGGTGGACCAGGAAATTTTGCTGGAAGTGCAAGGCTCTTCTGTGCGCGAACAGTTGGTTGCAGGCAAATCTTTCAACAACGGACGCTTCACTTTTTCGGTGGCGATGCCTCGGCGCGCACTAGACGTTCGTGTTGAAAATAAAAAAGTACGTGGCACTGTCGAAATCGTCGAGCGCCCTACGGCAGCTAACAATTTCATGACACTGTTGCGCATTCGTGATCCACAAAACGACGCCGCCGATTACGAGTTTGAATTGATTTGGTAGTCGGTCATTTCGTTTCACGCGAGCGCTTGTACGAAATCAGGCTCAGTACAGAAACCCGTTTTCTTCATATCTGAAGGGAGCGGGTTTTGTTTTTACGTGAGCGAATAGGCCGCACGACTTTTATCGGGCGGGTTTGTTGTTGCGGGGGATTACTGGGAACGAAAAGCGGGCGTTCAGGTGGCAGGAAGCGAGAAGGAAGAGAGAGAAAACAAGAAAGGCCGAGCGAACTCGGCCTTTCCAGGAGAACCCACGATGGAATTCCCATCAAGCTGGAGTTAGCAGCTCGGCGGGAAGACCGGGATCACATAGCCATCGCTGGCGGTCAAGGTCAAGTGATGCAGGTTATGACCACCGTTGAATGCGTTGGCTTGCGCGCCCGCGTTGGCGTTCAAGTTGATCATCGCGCCCGAGATGGC
>JAEUQO010000274.1 GCA_016789605.1 Acidobacteriota bacterium | reverse complement strand
TCGCTGACCGCCGACGGCAAACCGTCAAACACTGTCACCATCAACGTAAAGTGAAGCGTGTGCCAGGGTCAGACGTGCCCAAGCCCCCCAATGCAGACGCTTCAACTCTTGAACAGGCTTAGCCGCGCGTCTTTTTTCGCTGTCCGTTAAAACGACGATTCAGCCGTTGACGCGCGGCTTTTCGCAAACTGCTCACCGTTTTCGGAGTGATTCCCAACAACGCGCCAATCGTGGCATCGTCCAGCGGGAAATGCAGCCAGCGCTCCGCCAAAACATCCGACGGAATTTCCAACGTCTCTGCAATGTCCGTCAGCGAAGCGACTTCACAAGTCAAAAACAACGGCAACAAACCATTGCCGCGCTCATCACGCAAACTCAACAACAAGGCAACGCGCTGATGACGAGGCAAGGTTTTGATCTCCGCCCAAAGCGGACGCAAATACAACCGCAGCTCGACGTTTGTCAGCTTCTGCCCGGCTTCGAGTTCAAGCACGTCTTCATCCCCCGTCAGTGCATTTTCATTGATGCCCAACAGACGCGCCACAATCGTCACCAGTTCATCAAACTCCAACGGATGCCCTAACCACTCAAACAGCGCTTTTACAGTTGGCTCCAAGGTGGCTCGCGCCGTCAGTTTTTTCTGCGCTCTTTCAGGCAGAAAAATATGCGCATCTTCGCGCAGCTCGCGCAGACGTGCACTGTCTGTCTGTAACCACAAAGGCGTTTGCCAGTGAGACAATCCGGCAACGGCTTGCCCTTCGCTCCGCCAGAGTTGGAAATCTGGCCGTTGTGTAAACAGGTAATACAGCCGGTTTTTCAGTTGGTGGCGCTGTGGATATTGGTCGCGCAGGTGTTTATGCCAGCAGTTGTACGCGACCTTGGCGACATATCTGTCAAAGCTGTGAATGGCATGCCGCGCCGGTTCTTGCTGAAACGCCTGCAAGCGATTCACCAACCGAAGCAACACCTCGTGATAAAGCTCATCAGCTTCGGCACGCGCTGCATTTGTTAAAGGCTCCGTGAACGTCACGCGCAGTTTCAGCCCGATAATCTGGCGTATGACTGGCTGAGCGTCCATTTCGAGCAGTTGATGAAGATAAACCGTGGCCTGTTCCTGATCCCTGTCCAATAACGGCAACAGCAACGGATCAATATGCTGCGCAGAGAGCTGTCGTCGGCGAAAGTCGTGTTGGTCCATTTATACCTATACCTCGACACCGTCACCGGGGATCTTTGTGGCAGAACAAAGATCGTCATGGCTTGGCTGTAAGCAAAGTTGTTGGCTCACCCGCTTGGGTGCGGGCACGGGGTTCTCGTGTGGGGAAAGGTGTGGGTTTTGTGTTGTCTTATGTCTTTTGGGCCGTGGGTGGCGTACAGAAGATACGCGAGTCCATAGATTCTCGCAACTGTTTATAATTGTTGGCTTTCTGCGTGAAGAGATTTTTTGAAACTATGGCTTCGGCCAAGCGTAATTGAGGCTGCGAACTTCATTCAGTAACGACCGACAGCAACGACCGATTTTGTCAGAAACATCTCTTCCCGTAGAACCGGCAACTACGGACGAACGTGAAAGTGTGTCTCAATCTCACATGGCTAGCTTGGCTGAAAATGAAAGGAAGGCTGCTTATGGTTCCCCGTCAAACCACTCTGACCGCCTCACAAAAAACGCCCGCACAACTGATCATTGCCTGTGTCGTCAGACAATATGGCGGCACGCAATATCGCACCAGCGTCAGTTTGGCCCCCGGCAATCTGATCTGTCTCGGCACGCACGAAGACGAACAGAGCGCCAATGAACTGCTTCATCTGTTTTGGGAAGCGCAAGGGAAAGGACAGATCAAAACAGCGGAAGACATCACACTCTTCCTTGATCTGCACTACGCAGAAACTTGTCTTGTCCCGCGTACAGAAGCAGATATGTCTATCGCTGCCTAGCAGTTCTGACGGTTAACCAATGAACTTATAGCCCATGCCGTGAACCGTCAGAATAAAGTGCGGATGGCGAGGATTGGGTTCGAGTTTTTGCCGTAACCAGGCGATGTGTACGTCAACGGTGCGCGTCGAAGGCATCGCGTCATAGCCCCAGACTTCGTTGAGCAATTCGTCGCGCGAAATGGTCGCTTCGCGGTGTTCGATGAAATAGCGCAGCAGGTGAAACTCTTTGGCTGAGAGTTCTAACGTTTCGTCGTCGCGCGTGACTTCTGCGCGGCGGAAATCAATTTTGATATTGCCGAACTGATAGCTGTCGCCAGACACCGCTGGCGCGGCAGGAGCACGCCGCAACAGGGCTTCGACGCGCGCCAGCAATTCGATCATCTCAAACGGTTTGGTCAGGTAATCATCTGCGCCCAGTTTCAAACCGATGACTTTGTCCACGACCTGCCCGCGCGCCGTCAGCATCAAAATCGGTGTGTTTATGCCGCGCTGCCGCAAATCCCGACAGACATCAAATCCGTTTTTGCGCGGCAGCATCACATCGAGAATGATCGCGTCGAACGGCCCTTGTTCAGCACGCGCCAACCCGGTTTCGCCATCGCGTGCCGTGTCCACGTGGTAACCTTCGCTCGCCAACCGATCGCTCAAGGTCAACACCAGACCCGGTTCGTCTTCAACCAGCAAGATGCGCTTGCTCATAATTTTCGCTCGGAACCTCGCTTGCGACCTGTGCCGCCGAAACGGCGGGCAAAAAGATGGTGAAGTTGCTGCCTTGGCCGACGTTGCTTTCCACGACAACCCTGCCGCCGTGCGCATCCACAATATGTTTAACCAAACTCAACCCCAAACCATTACCGCGAATCTGTGCGGCGCTGACTTCCTTGCCGCGATAGAACGGCTCGAAAATGTGCGGCAGCTCTTGCGGCGCAATGCCCAATCCGCGATCTGTCACGGCGAGACGAACTTCATCACGGCCAGCGTTTTTGACTGCGTCAACCCGCAAACCAATCCAGCGACTTTCACCACTGTATTTCATGGCATTGCTGAGCAGGTTTTGCATGGCACGACTCAGCGCCGACACATCGGCATTGATCAATGGCAAGTCTTCGCTTTGGTGTAAGTCCAGTGCAAAACCGCCTTCGCTCAGTTGCAAATAACTGGCGGCCAGCGCGTCTTCGATGACGCGTGACACCATCGCCGGGCGCAACTCATACGTCTGGCGACCGGATTGCGCGCCGGCAAATTCCAGCACCTGTTCCACCATTCCCGTCAAACGGCGGCCTTCGTCACGAATCAATCCGCCATAGCGCTTGATCTGGTCGCGATTGTCAATCACGCCATCCGCCAGATTTTCCGCTGCTGAACAGATGACTGCCAGCGGCGTGCGCAGCTCGTGCGAGACACCTGCGACAAATTCCATCTGTTGCGTAGCCAGCTTTTGCGCGCGGCGGCTTGATTGCACAATCAACCCAACGCTGATCCCCAGCAATAACAACACGCCAAAACTGATGGCCAGATTGCGACGGCGCACGCTGGCAACGGCGGCTTCCAATGACCCGGAACGATGTTTCACGACCAGATTCCATTGGCCTTCATCCTTGCGTTTGAGCATGGATTGCAACGCATCATCCGCTTTGGACCCGCTCACAGGCTCGCCGCCCAATTTGATTTCGCTGCTTAGACTAATGGCGACCTGTTGCTGCCGCGATTCGAAAACGCTGAAGCCTGGCGTGTTGTTTTTCCCAGAAGTCGCCGGTTCATCTTTTGTTTTCGTCGAACGCGTTTGCGCCAAAAAAAGCCGGTTGGTTTCATTCAAGCGAATCTTGAAAAAGTCGGCAGCGACGTCTCCTTCGTTGAAAAGCGTCGCAGGCAGATGGTCATCCGATTGAAAAACCGGGTGGGCCGGGTCTGATCGTTTCACCACAGCCAGGTTGTATTCGCTGACCGGAGCAGCGCCGAAATGGCGCGCCGCCAGTTCAGGAATCAATACGCGACGCAGGTAATCGGCATCCAGCGCAATGATCCGATAGGCACGCGCAACCGGCAGCGGTACAGCAGAATCCTTGTTGAATTCAGGAATAGAGATCACCAGGCCGGGCAAATCTTCGTCCACTGGCCCCAACGAAATATGAACGACCATCGTTCCCTGGTTGCTATCGAGGGGCTTTCCGTCGCGCCGTTTGAGCACGTCGTGCAACATCAGGCGCAAAGATTCGCGCCGGGCTTGTTGGGCGTTCATCGCCCGGCGCATTTTTGCGAACGACTCCGGCCAAGGGCAATCTTCAAAGCTACGCGTTTGTGAATTGAAGCGCGTCAGCCCAATACTGCCATCTGATTGTGTCTGAGTTTGATAGACCTCTTTGACCAATTGCGGGTGCGTTCCCGTAGACATCCAGTGCTCATAGCGTTCGGCAAACGCTTCATTCTTAAGCTCGGTTGGACCTTCCGGCGTCGCCTGGAAGTACAAAAACGCTGCCGTCACTTCCGCGTCAAAGTCCTGGCAAAACTGTCTGGCGCTGGCGTTGAGGTTATTTTTCATCCGCTCGCGCTCGCCTTCGCTGACCTTGCCCAACCAGCGGTATTGCAGCACCGCCAGCAACGGCAACAGTGCCAGCAAGGCTGCCACCAGTCCCCAAGTGAATATCGGTTTTGCCTGTCCCAGTCTCATCGCGGCGCATCTTAGCACAGCCTTTTCACGCGCAAACCGTCTGGCGTGATGATTTAACATCCTTTACAACGCCTTAACGAATTTGCCACAGAGAAGGCTGCCTGCCGGTTTTGCGGCGGCGGAAAAGACACACGAATCTTCACGTCAATGACGCCGCAAACATGACAAGCTTTCAGAACTGGATTAAAATCCGCCGCGAAATCACGTAACAAGCAAGCGCGCGCATTGCACTCCAGCGCCGCATTTTCCATCACCAGCGGGGTAGTCTTCCGGCTGCCCATTTCACGTTAGCGTGTTCAATACCTGCCAAGACGAACGCCTGTGGACGCTGCCATGTCCGATGAAGGGAGAGGCAACATGTTCAGGTCTAACCGGAGACGCCTATTGGTCGCCGTCCTCCTGGTTTCGTTTCTTTCCGGCTGCGGAATTCCCCGTAAAATTGCCGTGCGCACACGTTCGCTGGCAGGCGGAAAACTCAGCGTCGCGGTCAACATCGCCCCCGAAGCCAATCAGAACTCACCGATTGCCGTGAGTTTGCTCTTGGTTTACGACACCGCCCTACTCACCCAGCTAAAGAGCATGCCGGCCAGCCAATGGTTCGAAAAGCGCGCTCAGATCAGAGGGAACTTCCCTGGCAAATCAGGCTTTGAATCGTGGGATTGGGAATGGGTACCGGGGCAGATCGTGCCGCCACAAGAATTGCCGCTGCGCGCGGATGCCAAAGCCGGAATCATTTTTGCTAACTATTTGCCGCCCGGCGAACATCGTGCGGTGTTCAAACCGACGCAGAGCGTACAAATCAACTTGCTCGCTGAAGATTTCAAAGTACAACCCTAAGTGTCGCCCGTCAGGCTGACCATCGCCTGCGGGACAAAGTAATTGTTTGCGCCGTCATCGTTGAGTATTGCCCAGTATTGCCATGAATCAATTCGAGACTCCCAAAGCACTTCCACCGGTACAGAATAATGGCAGCCAGACACAGCGGGTGTCGCTGACTGCAGCCGAAATCCCCGACGCCATTCAATGGCACGAAGGTTTGCTGCTGACACCAGATCATTTCCTGCAAACGTCGGCGCGTTACGAACGGCTGATCAGTTATCACGCGGGAGCACTGGCGCCATTTCACTGGGGCGTGAACCGGTTCAGTTACGACAAAACGCTGCTGACCAGCGGAGTGTTGAGCATCAACGAACTCGAAGCCGTGTTGCCTGATGGCTTGATCGTGTCTTACGACCGCCGCCAAGACCACGAATTGAAGCTGGATTTTCGCGAAGACAAGGACATCAAAGAAAAGATGCGGCGGCACGAAGTCGCCATCTATCTGGCGGTACCGACGCGGCATTTCGATTCGGGCAAAGGCGACCTTAGCCGCTATCGCGTCGTCAAAGGCGATCTCAGTACGGGCTTGCAGACAGAGGAAAATCGGCTCCCCATTCCGCGCATCCGCCCAAGCCTGCATTTATCGTTCACGGACGACGAGCAAAAATACGTCAGCTTTCCGTTGCTCAAAGTGCGCTTTATCAACGAAGCCTTTGTCGCCACAGATTTCATTCCGCCGTGTTTGACCGTCGCGCGCAACACAGAACTTTGGAAACTCTGTGATCAGCTAGCCAGCACCTTGCGCGAGAAAGCCTTGTATCTTTCTGAACAGGCGCGGTCACCGTCACTGGCGACTGGCATGCCGTTGTTGGTGGAAACGCAAATCATGCTTCAGAGCCTGGTCACGCCGCTGCCATATTTTGAAGCGATGCTGCAAGCAGAAGCGGCGCATCCGCATTCGCTCTATTTGGCGCTCTGTTTGTTGGCGGGCAGCATCGCAGGCGTCGGCACAGGCGATTTGCCGCCCGTTTTCAGCCGTTACGAACATAACAATTTGCGCGCCACGTTCACCCAGGTGACAAGCTTTATAACCACAGTACTCAGCAAAGCGATTTCGCTGTCATATCAGGGCTACCCCTTCCGCGAAGACGGCGGGTATTACAAGCTTGAGTTCGACGGCGCGTGGAAACAACACCGCCTAGTGATTGGCTTGCGCGGACAATCGGGAATGTCTGAGCGAGATTTGCTGGAATGGGGACAAAGCTGTTTGATCGGTTCCCAACCGCAATTCGATGCCTTGCGCCGTAGCCGCATCCTGGGCGTTGAGCGCAAACGCATTGACCGCGAAGGCGATTTGATCCCAACGCGCGGCATGGTTTTGTTTTCGCTGGCGGCAGATTCCGAGTATTTAGAGGCAGACAAAGTGCTGCAAATCTTCAACCCCGGCCCGTCAACCGACGCTCCGCGCCCCAGCGAAATCGTGCTTTACGTCATCAAGTCAGACAACACGGCACAGCCGTCAGGAACGCGCTAAGTTCTTTTCTTTTCTGGTTCTGGACGTTGCGCTGGTCTTCGCCTTTGTGCCCTGGCTGGCAGCTCCTACGTCAGGCACGACTTGTATCAAAAGTGCATTATTTAGCCATTAACTTTTAGCTCAGTGAGGATAAAGCATGGCTCAAAATGTTCATTCGGCAAATCATGGCGCTGTCATTCAGGGCAAGTTTCTCGACGGTAGACCCAGACTTGCCAGTGTACCGCCACTGGCGCTTATGCAGCCTCAGATAGCGGGCATGCATTCTGTGCAACCTCGAGCGCTACAACCGAGCCTCAGAGAACGTCAACCAATCCAAGCAAGAGCAGTTCCTGCCACCAATGCGCCAGTTCAGATCGCCAATCCTCACATCAATCAACACGCAGCACATCTTCAGGGGTTGGTGCAAGCGAAACGCGCCCAGCCGTTGACGGCAAACCAACAAACAACGCCAACACTGAATGCGACGCATCAAAGTCCGGTGATACAACGCGTCGGCAATGGTGAAGCGTTTCAATTACCAGCGAATCTCTCAGATTTCGGCGGCAGTAGTGGTCAACCACTACCGAGTCCGGTGCGAGAGAAGATGGAATCGTTCTTCGGCACCAGTTTCGCCGATGTACGCGTACATGTCGGCCCACAAGCTTCTTTGATCGGTGCACTGGCATTTACGCACGGCTCGAATCTGTATTTCGCGCAAGGACAGTACAACCCAAATACTCCGCAAGGACAGCAGATACTGGGGCACGAATTGGCCCACGTTGTCCAACAGCGCGCCGGTCGCGTGCATAACCCGTTTGGCTCTGGTGTGGCAGTCATACAAGATCATCGCCTTGAAGCTGAAGCCAACCGCTTGGGTCAACGCGCGGCATCTCACCAAGTCACGATTCAAGCCAAACCAGCAACACCATTCGTGCTGCGTAACGCGGGGCGACAGTCGTTTCCGATGATGGTAAAGCATTCTCTTCCTTTACGCCGTTCACAAACGGCTTCGCCGAGAAAGCCCAACGTCACGCTTGTCAGTCAGGACGTCGAAACCCGAAGCAGCCGCATATTGACGGGAACCATCCAGGGACGAATACCTAACGCCACCCTCGCACGAGCATCGCAGGGCCATCCCCACAGTTCCCCAACGAGCGGAGTTCTTTCTGCGAACAAGCTTCCGCGTCCCTCCGTGCTAATTCGCAATAGTCCTGTCATCCAGCGAGCATCATCGTTTTTAGATCCCGCCGCCACGTACATCGGCCAGATATATGGAATCTGGGAAAATGAGAACTACCCTGGCAAAGTCGGCAAGCTGGAGAAGGACGAGTGCATTTACGTAGGAAAAACCGCGACCGGTGAAGATGTCGGAGATCGTTTCCTGCAGCACGTAGCGACGGACACAAAGATGCCCTGGTATAAATGCGATATCTCTAGCGATAACCCGGATTGCTGGGAATATGTTCCCCGCCAGATCGTGGACCTTAAAAATAAGACAAAGGCCGAGGTGGCACTGTGGGAAGCCTGGTCGATCAAACTGTATCGGGGCTTTAATTCACCGCTGCTGAACAAAATTCGACCGATCCGCAGGAAAAAAGCCGAAGCCGCTGTCGCGGCTGGCGCTGTTCGTAAAGCTCATGCTCCCAAGAAAATGGACATAGATGAATTGACCGACGACTTGTATTCTTGATCAGCGGATTGGAAAGTCCGCGACAGATATGGCCTTATGCTCGGCAATATAGTGCAAGAATCGCCCGACAAACCAACCAACGAGAAGGTGGCTGACGAGACATTGGTCGGCCAGCCGACTGCCAATTTCAGACTGGAAACGGGTACCCGATTATCACAATCGTGTCTGTGGAAGCTACAGCGCAACTACTTTGACCAACAAGGCATTCGCGCGTGGAACGAAGCCGTCGTCCCTCACTACATAACCAGCAATCCCTGGATTGCGAGCGCGTATGCCAAAGTGG
>JAEUQO010000247.1 GCA_016789605.1 Acidobacteriota bacterium | reverse complement strand
GAAGGCCGAAGGAATCTCCAGCGCATCCAACAAACCTGCGGCATCGTCTGCCATTTGCGCCAGCGAATAGGGCGTTTCGGGTTGGTCGGTTTCGCCCACGCCGCGATTGTCGAACGTGATGACGCGAAAATGTGGGGCGAGGGCTTCGCTTTGAAATTTCCAGCCCTGGCCGCGTCCCGCCAAACCATAAATCAGCAACAGCGGTTCGCCCGCGCCGTGTTCTTCGTAATACAAGTTGAGGTCGTTGATTTGAATTTTCGGCAAAGTCGTCAGCCTCTTCGGAATTGGTTTACCCGCTGTTGCGGAGTTTGGTGGCGATGGAGGCAGGCTAAGCCCGCGCAAAGTCATCTTGCAAGCGCACGATGTCATCTTCGCCCAGATAGCTGCCGCGCTGGACTTCGATAAACACGACGGTTTCCGTGCCGGGGTTTTCGATGCGATGCGCAGCGCCGACCGCGATGTCCACATATTGGCCGGGCGTCAGAATAATTTCCTGATCATCAAGCGTGACTTTGGCGGTTCCTTGCACGATGAACCAGTGTTCAGCGCGTTGTGCGTGTTTTTGGTAACTCAATCGTTTGCCGGGCAAGACTTCGATGCGTTTGACTTTATAGCTGGCGCCGTCCGGGCCTTCATCCAGCACGGTGAAAGTGCCCCAGGGGCGTTCGTCATATTTGGGTGAATGGTTTACTGCTTCAGACATTAGTTCTCCTTGTTTGCTTCTAGTTCGCGCAATTCGCGGCGGAGCACTTTGCCGACGGCGCTTTTCGGTAAGCTGGTAATGATTTCGAGGTGCGAGGGCACTTTATATTTTGCCAGATTTGCCCGGCAGAATTCGAGCAAATCTTCCATTGTGGCCTGCGTGCCGGGTTTCAGCACCACGAACGCCTTGACCGCTTCGCCGCGATATTGATCCGGCACACCAATGACGGCGGCTTCGAGTACGGCGGGATGGGTGAAAAGCACGTCTTCGACTTCGTTCGGATACACGTTAAAGCCGCTGACGATGATCATGTCTTTCTTGCGCTGAACGATGTAAAAGTAGCCATCTTCGTCCATGCGGGCGACGTCGCCAGTATAAAACCAACCATCGCGCAGCGCGTTGGCGGTTTCTTCGGGGCGATTCCAATAGCCTTTCATCACTTGTGGCCCACGAATGCACAGCTCGCCTTCCTGGCCCAGCGGCAACTCTGTGGCGCCGGTTTCCAAATCCACAATCTTGCATTCAGTCGAAGGGAAGGGCAGCCCAATGCTGCCTGGTTTGCGTTTGGCCAAGGTCGGTGTCGAATGCGTGGTCGGCGACGTTTCGGTCAAGCCGTAGCCTTCATAGAGCATGGCGCCGCTGATGGCTTCGAATTGTTCGATGACTTCGACGGGCAACGGCGCCGAACCGCTGTTGAAACGGCGAACGTTTTCCAGACCACAGGTTTTGATCTCCGGATGGTTGAGCAGGGAAATGTAGAGCGTCGGCACACCGGGAAAGAACGTCGGTTTGTAGCGTTTGATCGCATCAATCAGCAAGTTCGGATCGAACTTTGGAATGGGGATTTGCATTGCGCCATTCCACGCGCCAAGCAACAAGCCTACGGTCTGGCCATAAATGTGAAAATAGGGAATCACCATCAGATACCGTTCGTCGCCCTGTTTGGTCAGTGGCGCCCCCCATTGCCAGCTTTGCATGACATTGGTGTAAAGATTGCGGTGCGTCAGCATTGCGCCTTTGGGAATGCCCGTCGTGCCGCCTGTGTATTGCAACACGGCGATGTCTTCAGCCGGGTCTATCTCCACGCGGGGATGTACGGCTTCGGCGACGTCGGCAATTAATTTGCTGAGCGACAGCGTTTCGGCAGGCGGCGGCGCAGCCTGCTGCGGTGTGGCCGAATAATCGTGGATGCTGGTGGTGATGACGTATTCGATGGCGGTGTTTGCTTTGACGCCGAGCACTGCCGGAGCGAGTAAGTCAAGCACGATGAGCGCGCGAATGCCTGAGTCTTTGGCAACCATTTCAATTTCGCGCGGCGTGTAAATCGGATTGATGTTGGTCACGATTGCACCCAGCCGCACAATGGCAAAGAAACTGATCATGTACTGCGGGCAGTTGGGCAGCATGATGCCTACGCGGTCGCCTTTGGTGATGCCTAAGTTCAGCAAGGCTGTCGCCAGCCGATCTACCTGATCTTTGACCTCGCCGTAACTTCGCTGTGCGCCGAGAAAGGCAAACGCGGGATCGTTGCGGAACCGGGCGGTGCCCAGTTGCAGGATTTGATACACGGGTTGGGCAGGCGGATTGATTTCAGCCGGGACCCATAAGTCGTAATGTTTTAACCACGGTTTGCTGGCATAGGGAGAAAGCGATTCGGTGCTGGCGCTCATCAATGTCTCCTGGAGTCGTGCTCGCTGATAGATCGCAACGCGCAGCGCAGAGACAGCTCTGCGGTAGGTACGGCGCGCGCTGCTGTATGAATTTTGTTTCTTGAGCAAGGTAGGGCTTGCAACGTTAAGCCGCTTGCGCGGCAAGAGTACGAGAGGAAACCGATGAAGGCAATATCCAGATCACCAAGAAAAAACCGCGCAACCGATGGCTTGCAATCCACCGTGACCGGCTGGTCTGGGTCACTGTTGGACGTTGGCAAATCGGTAGCGCGGCTTTGCGGCAAATTTCTCAGGCAGAGCCTGAACTGATTGCGGTTATGGTTGGTTGGCGATGACAGGCAGGTCGCCGCTTTGTCCGTGATAACTGGCGCGCATTTGTCCGGTGGAACTGTTCAGGATGAACCAGCCGCCGTTTTGTTTGCGCCAAACGGCGATGTCGGTTTTGCCGTCGCCGTCGTAATCGGCAGGTACGGCAATGTCGTAATACGGCGCATACGAACCGCCAAACGAAGTGCTTTGCACGGCGTTGGTCGTGCTTTTCAGGATGTACCAATACGTCGTTGCGCCGCGCCAGACGGCACAATCCGTTTTGCCATCTCCGTCATAATCGCCCGGCACGGGAGTATCGCCGCTTTGACCCACTTGTGCGCTGCGCATCTGGTTGTTGCTGCTTTGCTGGATGTACCAGGTGCCGTTTTGTTTGCGCCAGATGGCGACATCGGCTTTGCCGTCGCCGTCATAATCGCCCGGCACAGCCACGTCGTAATACGGTGCATACGAACCGCCCCACGCCGCCGATTGCAACACACTATTGGAGCTGCGCACGATGTACCAATAACCGGTTTGACCGCGCCAAACGGCGATGTCGGTTTTGCCGTCGCCATCGTAATCCGCAGGCACAGGCGTGTCGCCGTTCTGGCCCAGATTCTGGATGCGATACACGCCGGTGGAGCTGTTGATGATGTACCAGTTGCCTTCTGCCGGACGCCAAACGGCAATGTCTGTTTTGCCGTCACCGTCATAATCGCCCGGCACGGGAACGTCGTTATATGGCGTATAGCTGGCTCCCCAGGCAGTGCTTTGCATCGCATTACTCGCGCTCTTGAGCAGATACCAATAAGTGTTGGTCCCGCGCCAGATGGCGAGGTCGGCTTTGCCGTCGCCGTCGAAGTCTCCCCGCCGCGCACGCGTGGCTGGCGGCGGCGAGGTGCTGACGCCCGTGACAAAGATGGACAAGGCTTTGCTCGAATTTTGACTACCTGCATCGGCAACGCGTACGGAGAAGTTGAACGTGCCGCCTGCGTTCGGCGTGCCGCTAATGGTGCCGTTGGTGTTTAGTGTCAATCCACCGGGCAGAGAACCACTGGCAAGATTCCAGCTATATGGAGCAGTTCCGCCTGTCGCGATCAAGGTTGCGGAATAAAATCCGTTGACCACGCCGCTGGCCAGAGATGATGTGCCAATAGTCAATGCAGGCGGAGCCGTCGCGCTGCCGGGATAAATAAACCGCGCAGAGTTGGCGTCGTCGGTTTGCAAACTTGCGCAGCGGCCATCGAAGTGCGCATAGGCATACATCGTGGCTCCGCCGTCCAGCGAGTGACCCACGCCCAGCGCGTGCCCCAGTTCGTGCGTGGCGACTTCGCGCACGTTGCAGCTATTGCTGAAGTAGCAACTGGCGTAAGGATTGAAGGACATATTGGCTTCAATCGCTTTGTAGAACGTGATGTTATTGACAACGCGCGTTTGCGTCAGGGTGTAATTGATGATGCCAGCGGCGGCTAGCACGCCTGAGCAAGATGACCCCGAAGGCGGCGGAAACGCGGAATAGTTATCGCAATTATTGAACGAAATCGTGTTTTCACCGTCTGTCGTGAGCAAGCCACAGCCGCCAGTCGTGCCGCCGCTCACGACACGCAGCGATGAGCCGCTAACCGAAGACCAGGCGCTCATTGCCGCCAACATGTCATTGACAATCGTCGAATTGGGCGCGCCTGATGTGTTGATTTTGAAGGTGACGTTTTGGCCCGAATCCGGTTCAAACCAGCGCGGCGGATAGTTGTTGTTGATAAACGTGAATAGCGGCGTGGGTGTGCTGCTTCCGGCGTTGAGTTCCATCGGCGCAGCGCGCATCACCGTGCGGCTGAAATAGCGCGCCTCGTGTTGCGCGGACAATTGTTCGGTCGCTTTGACGCGCGCACTGATCATCGCTGTGTAGCTGGACAATTCCATCCGATCGGTGATTGGCCCCAGGCTGGAACGTCCGATGACGCTAACGCGTTCGCTGGCGACGTCGCGCGCGACCAGCAATTTGCCGCTGCTATCGGTGGTGATCGAAAACTTGCCTAAAAACCATTGATACACACGCAAGCTGCCATCCGGCCAGGTATCCAGATACAACAAAACTTGCTCGCCTTTTTTGAACTCCGGAATTCCGAACAACATACTGCCACGGTCTTTGGTCACACCGCCGGGTTCTTTCAAGGTAATTTCACTGGCCGTCATTTGGCCTTTGAGCACTTCATCGAGTTGTAAGGTGATGTACGTAAAAATCGCGTTGTGTTGCTCGTCGTAACGGCTGCCGACGGCGGTCACTGTGCCGCGCACAATTGCGCGCGAGCCAATGATCAATTCATCATCACTGGGAATCACAACGGTGGTGGCGGTGACGGCAGACGCCAGCGCCAACGTGACACAAAGAGAGAACACAGAGGTTAGCGAAGCCTTCCTCGAGGTGAACTGCATATATCCTCCTACACAGAACGGGCTGCACAGATTGGCACCAATAAGACGCGCGGATACACGGCAAGCCAGCACGCCGCGCGGCGTGGCCCAAAAATGGGTCACTGTTTTTTCAATCGGGGTCTAGGGAGAGTGTGAAATCAGCCAGATACTTTTCGCGGGGGATGCAAAAAGCTTCTCTTCACAAAGCACTATCGCGGGGCAGATTGCCCATCGGCAATCTTTAGGGGATGGGATGCAGGAAGAAGAATTGTGCTGTGAACTAACCGGTGTGTGTAGTAGTGGGAACTATCAAGGTAGAGAAAACGATGTTTGGCACCATGTTGATTTTAACTCCTACTTCGTTCGAGAACTGATGACAAAATCTGGTTGGTGTTGATACACCACGACCAGCCCATGATTACTTGCTCAATCGGCAAGCCGGCGGTCAGGCAAAGTCAGACCGCACAAACCACGGCGTTGCGCACAAACATCTGTTCTCCAAAAAACGATTCGTTGATTTTGATTCTGTCGAGAGTGGCGCGGTTAGGGCGCTATCTCTCATTGCGGATTGCCAGTACGTCAGAAAGAAACACAAACTTAGGATGCGCGGTGAGGATGTGTTTCAAAATTGATTGCGGGGTTCAATCTAGGGCAGCGTCTGTTGACTAGCGAACGCATTAAAACACTTGACTTCAGGGCTGTCAATTACCAATTTCGCACCAGAGCCAAACTCTCCGTTGTATTGATGTTAGGCTAAGTGTAACATTGCGCTCGCTTCGCAATGGTCACTAATCGTTGACCTTCACCAAAGATATCAAACTCGTTTTTTCAGCAGTTTCGTTTCAAGTCTGATCTGATCAAGTTAATGCGACTGGCGGGGGGCGTCTTGCCTAAAGTCTGCATGTGCGGGACGCACATACTCTCGCTCCACCCTCAACGCAAGGAGGAACAGCGCGTGAAAATCTCTCTTTCCATCAACGGCACGCAACACGAAGCCGACATTGAACCTCGCTTTTTGCTCGTTCATCTCATTCGCGACGTGATCGGTTTGACCGGCACGCATATCGGTTGCGAAACGTCCATTTGTGGTGCTTGCACTGTGTTATTGGACGGCAAACCGGTCAAATCCTGTGCGGTGTTGGCTGTGCAAGCCAATGGCGGTCAGGTCACCACCATCGAAGGTCTGGCCAAAGACGGCCAACTGCATCCGATGCAGGAAGCTTTCTGGGAATGCCACGGGTTGCAATGTGGTTATTGCACGCCCGGCATGATCATGGCTGCGTGCGGGCTGCTTAAAGAGACGCCCAATCCTTCGGAAGAAGAAATCCGGCATGGACTGGAAGGCAACATCTGCCGTTGTACCGGCTATCAGCACATTGTGGACGCGGTGAAATACGCCGCAGACAAAATGGTGGCTTGAAAGGAGAGCGAAGACAATGTCATTTCTGGCAAAGTACATTGGACAAAAGGTCAAGCGTACAGAAGACCCGCGCCTGATTCAGGGCATCGGTCATTATGTGGATGACATCAAGCTGGCCGATACGTTGCACGTCGTCATTCTGCGCAGCCCATATGCGCACGCGCGGATCAATGCGATCAACACCGACGCTGCCAAACGCGTTCCCGGCGTTGTGGCGGTTTACACTGGCGCAGACGTGGCAGGAAAAGTCGGCAATGTGCCGTGCGCGATGGCTCATCCCGAATTGAAAGTGCCCGCCTTTGGCGTATTGGCGCAAACCAAAGTGTTTTTTGTTGGCCATCCGGTTGCCGCCGTGGTTGCGCAAAACAAATATCAAGCACGTGATGCCGCCGATCTGATCGACGTGGATTACGAGCCGCTGGATGTCGTGTCTGACGGAGAAAAAGCGGCGCAGCCGGATTCGCCCGTCATTCACGAAGAATTCGGCACCAACATCGCATTGGTTCATAACGCTGGCGTGGGTGATATTGACGCTGCCTTTGCGCAGGCGGACAAGATCGTCACGCAGAGGCTCGTTCATCAGCGCCTCGCGCCGATTTCCATCGAACCGCGCGGTGTGTTGGCGCAATATTTTCCCGGCGAGCACCAACTGAACTTGTGGTCTTCGACGCAGATACCGCACCTGATGCGTACGCAGGTTTCCCTGATGTTAGGCATGCCCGAAAACCGTGTGCGCGTGGTAACGCCGGAAGTCGGCGGCGGATTCGGCTGCAAATTGAATGTTTATGCCGAAGAAGCCTTGCTTGGCTGGATCGCCATGCAATTGCATAAGCCAGTGAAATGGATCGAAGGACGCCGCGAAAACTTCCAGGCGACCATTCACGGACGCGGCCAGACCGGCACGGTGCAAGTCGCAGTCAAAAACGATGGCACGTTGCTCGGCCTGAAATACGATGTCATCGCTGACATTGGCGCGTATCACCAGTTGCTCACGCCAGCGATTCCGACTTTGACAGGGTTGATGCTGTCGGGCTGTTACAAAATTCCGGCCATCTCCATGAAATGCACCGAGGTGTTCACCAACAAGATGTCCACCGACGCCTATCGCGGCGCGGGACGTCCTGAAGCCACATACCTGGTCGAACGCTTGATGGATTGTGTCGCGCGCGAACTCAACATGGACCCGGTCGAATTGCGGCGCAAAAACTTTCCCCAACCGGACGAGTTTCCCTTCACCACGGCTTGCGGCGTGATTTACGACAGCGGCGATTACGAAAAAGCCTTGAGCAAAGCGCTGACGATTGCCGATTACCAAAAATTGCGCGACGAGCAAAAAGCCGCGCGCGCCGCTGGGCGCGTGATGGGGATTGGCGTTTCAACCTACGTCGAAATCTGCGCGATGGGGCCATCGGCCGCAATGCCAGCGGGCGGCTGGGAAAGCGCTACTATCCGGGTTGAACCCACTGGCAAAGTCACTGTACTGACCGGCGTTTCGCCACACGGCCAAGGTGAAGAAACCGCCTTTGCCCAGATCGTTGGCGATATGCTGGGCATTGATATGAACGATGTGTTGGTCGTGCACGGCGATACCGCCGTGGTGCAATACGGCATTGGCACATTTGGCAGCCGTGGTTTGGCTGTTGGTGGCGCTGCTCTGGTGTGTGCGACGGAAAAAGTCGTCAAGAAAGCCAAGAAGCTTGCCGCGCATTTGCTCGGCGCTGACGAAGCCAGTCTGACATTCGAGGATGGCAAGTTTGTCGGCGCGCCGGATGACAAGAGTTTGACGATTCAGGAAGTCGCGCTCGCGGCGCATACCGCGGCCAGCTTGCCCGAAGATTTCGAGCCGGGGTTGACCGCCACGCACTTTTTCGAGCCGAAGAACTTCACCTTCCCGTCGGGCACGCACATTTGCGTGGTTGAAATAGACCGTGAAACCGGTGAACTGGAAATCAAACGCTATATCGCGGTGGATGATTGCGGCAATCAGATCAATCCGTTGATCGTGGCCGGTCAGGTTCACGGCGGCATCGCCCAAGGTTTGGCACAGGCGCTGTTTGAAGAAGTCGTCTATGACGAAAACGGCCAGCTGCTGACCGGCGAACTGATGGATTACGCCGTGCCCAAGGCGCATCAACTGCCGCGTTATGAGCTCGACCACACCGTCACGCCCACGCCGGTCAATCCACTGGGAGCCAAAGGCGTCGGCGAAGCGGGCACGATTGGTTCTACGCCCGCAGTGGCCAACGCCGTGATTGATGCGTTGGCGCCGTTTGGCGTCAAGCACGTGGATTTGCCGCTGCGGCCCGAAAAGCTCTGGCGGATGATGCACAACTAAAGTGGCGCGCCACGCATAGCGGAAAAGAGGCTTACGACATGATTCCAACCAACTTCGAATACTTTGCACCGGCGACCATCGAAGAGGCTTTGCAGTTGCTCGACCAACACGGCGAAGATGCCAAGCTGCTTTCGGGCGGGCAAAGCCTGATTCCAGTATTGAAATTGCGACTGGCTGCGCCGACCGCCATCATTGACATCGGGCGCATTGCCGCGCTGAAACAGATCAGTGTGAGTGGCGATACGATTCGCATCGGCGCCAATGCCACACACGCCGACATCGCTCGTCACGCAGAATTGAAACAGCATTGCCCTTTGTTAGGAGAAACCGCCGCGCAAATCGGCGATCAACAGGTGCGCAATCGCGGCACGATCGGCGGCAGTTTGACACATGCGGATCCGGCGGCAGATTGGCCGGCGGCGATCCTGGCGCTGGACGCGGAAATCGTCGCGCGCAGCAGTCAGGGCGAACGCGTGATCAAAGCCACAGACTTTTTTGTGGATGTGATGACCAGCGCCGTGCAACCCAACGAAATCGTGACCGAAATTCGGGTGGCGAAACCGGCGCAACCGCAAGCCGCCGTTTATCTGAAAGTGCCGCAGGCGGCATCGGGCTTTGCTTTGGTTGGTGTGGCGGCACAGCTCACACTGAACAATGGCAAATGCGAAGCCGCTAGCATCGGCGTGACTGGTTTGGGGCCAAAAGCCTTCCGCGCGACCACGCTCGAAGCGGCCTTGCGCGGACAAGCGCTGGATGATTCCACGGTCAGTGCTGCAGCGGCCAAGGCAGATGCCGAGACCGCTGATGCGCTGGAAGACATCCATGCATCCGGTGATTATCGCCGCCATCTGGCACGCGTTTACGCCAAGCGGGCGGTACAAGCCGCTGCTGCCAGAGCGTAACACTCAACCGCTGCGCTTTGTTGGTTATCGGTTGTGATCGCCAACGAAGCGCAGCGGCGAAATACCAAGCTATGCTCGCTGACATCGTCAAAATTCATTGCCTCACGCATCGCACGAACTTCCCGATGCCGCGCACCAGCCGTGTGGTCGTTTGCCGCGAAGGCGGCGCGGAACACATTCTGGGCAACAATTTCCCGCTGACCGGTTCGTGGATGTATTGCTGTAACTGCCAGACGTTTATCGCCTGGGATTTGACGCGCGCCGACGTCACCGTCAAAGAATGTCCTTTTTGTCTCAGCTCGCTGAACTTGCGGTTGTACGCTTGTGATCATTGCGCTGTTACGATGATGGATTATGACGATCCGACGTTGCGCAAACATCACACGGTGCTGGCCTGGGGAATGCCACAGCCAGCTTGTCCCGCTTGTCACCAGTTTCCCGGCACGACTCCGCGCACGCATTTTTGCCAGGTGTTACAAGCCAATTTGTCCACGGCACGTCCGAGCTGTCCGTTTTGCCAGATCAATTTGGAAACTACCTCTGCCGGACAGGCGCCCGCAGTCGCCCCGCCGTTGCCAGTTGCCGCGAAGTCGGAAAGCGAGGCTCCGCCCGAACTTGCCTTGCGCTTGAATGCTGCGTTGGCTGAAGCGCAAGCGCGTGCGCGTGAAGCCGAAGAACGTCAGCGCCTGGCAGAAGACGCCATTCGCAAGGAAATCGAATTGCGCCGACAGGCGGAATTGAAAGCCCAGGAAATCGAAAAACGCATCGTGCAAGACAGCGCGCGCCCGGATGGTTCTGCGAGCGAAGCCGAGTTGGCGCGCCAGGAAGCGGCAGCGGCCAAAGCGCAAGCTGAAGCAGAGGCGCAAGCGCGCGCCGACGCCGAACAACGTGCAGCGGCGGCGACACGCGAGCGGGAAGAAGCTGAGCGCTTGCACGCGGCTGCCGAAGCGCGGTTGCGCGACGCCGAAAATATGGTTCGCGCGATCGAAGAGGAACGCTTGCGTGCGGAAGCTTCTGCGCGTCGCGAAGCCGAAATGCGCACGCACATCGAGCAACAAGCTCGCGAAGCCGCCGCCTTATACACGTCACAGTTGGCAGAAACACAAGCGCAGATTGATGCCGTCAGCAAAGTTTCGCGGCGCGATCGCGTTACGATCGCTTTGATGGCGGGCATTGCCGTCGCACTGTTTTTTGCCTTGTTGCTGATTGTCGTTACGTTGCTTCAGTTGTATCAGGCTTGAACCGCGCGGAGGCGGTGCAAGCGATAAATGCCGGCGAATTTTATGAAATACACGTTCTCCGTCTTGTTGGCAGTTTCGTTTCTCTCGTTTGGCGGCTGGTTGCTGCATCCCGCAACGATCGCGCGCGGACAGATTACGTTCGTGCAAGCGACCCCCAGCCGCGCTCAGGGCCAAAATCAAAACCAGCCGGGGCTACCGGCGGAAAAGAAAAAATCACTCTCAAAATATGGGCCCGAAGACATGTTTCCCGGCGCGCGCGAACAAGAAGCAGAGCGCCGACAGGCCGGTCGTGCAAACCAACGGCTGGCGCCTACGCCTACCCCGTCCCCTACACTGACTCGCAGTGAATCCCCAACTCAGACACCGGCAGAAACGCCGCGTGTCGGAGCCGGGGCTGCCACTGCAACACCGTTTCCCACCACGTCCCAATCGTTGCCTACCCCTGTTACGCGGCCAGTGGCCGCAAGCGCGACCGAGCCTCCTCGCTTGGCGATGGGATTGTTGCTAGTCGCAGCGGTTCTGGTGCTGGCGGCTTTGTTCTATGTCGTCAGTAAGTTGAGGCGCATATTGCGTGCGGGAGGAAGCCGATGAGATAGCAATGTCGCTCGTTGGTTTTCGCTCCAGGCAATCGAAGTCCAAGGTAGTATCAACATGTCTCCCCTCAAAATTCGTGCTGGATATTGGTGTGCCGTTTTGTCGGTGCTGGTGAGCTTTTCAGGGCTGATTTTTGCCCAGGTCAGACGAGGCTCGGCAGATAATGAAGAGGTGCACGGTGGCATTGAGATTGGCGCCAAAGGTGTTAAAGCCGTTGCCTTGCGCATTGGCACTGATGACGAAGGCTATAACGTCAAAATCTTGTATGCCGAAACCGTGAACACCACGGTGGCGCAAACCAAAAATAACAAGTTCACGCCCGAAGCCATCAAGGAAACGGGTGCGGCGGTTCAGCGTTTTTACCTGCGCTTGTTGCAGGATTACCGCATCACGCCAGAGCAGATTCACATCATCGGCAGCAGCGGGTTGCTGGCGGACAATTTGCCCGACCTGGCCGCCGAAATCCGTCAGCGTACAGGCCAGAGCATTCCGTTTCTCGATACCGAAACCGAAGTGCAACTGAGCATCGCCGGAGCGATTCCGCGCCGCTATCGCAGCGGGAAAAGCTGGTATGACAACCGCAGCGCTTCGGTGCTGATTGATATCGGCAGCGGCAATACCAAAGGCGGGTATCAGCAGATTCGTCAGGTCGCCGTTGGTACCCCGGATTACGATTACGTGACCTGGGGCGTGATGAAAGGCACGGTCACGTTTACTAACGAAATCAACAAATCCATTGGCGAAACGGCAGACCTGGCCACGTTTACCAAACGCGCACAAATGCTCAGTTCCGATTCGATTCGCGTGCCGATTCACAACGAAGTCGCTCGCAAACCCGGATTGGTCAATCGTCGAAAGGTGTATTTATCGGGCGGCATTGTGTGGGCGATGGCGACCTTGCTGCACCCGGAAGACCGGCGTTCATTCACGCCGGTGACGATTGATGACATTCTGACGTTTTATAACCGCGCGGTGACAGACCCGATCGCCTTGCTCAATCCCGACTTGAGCAAAATACGCGACCGGGCGCTAGCGGAAATTGCCGAACGTGAAGTAGATTCGGTTCGTAATACCTTCACACCCAAGAACCTCATCGCCGGAGCGGAAATCCTGCGCGCCGTCGCCGCAGAAATGAATCTGGGCGGCAAACAGTTGTATTTCACGCGGTATGGCACCTATTCGTGGATTTTGAGTTACGTGCGTTTACAAGCAGAACGATAACGTTGGCCCGCGTGCTGCTACCCACACAACCGGCGGCGCGCAAATGAGCGAAGGAGAGATCGTATGAAAACACCTCGTAGTTTTTGGTTGGCAGTGACCCTGACGGGACTGGCGTTGACCGGTTTCGCCACTGCCGCCCTTGCGCAGAACAAGCGTCCGATGAGCTTTATGGACGCGCAGGAAATCCGTAACGCCAGCGCGCCCGCAATCAGTCCTGACGGGAAATGGGGCTTGTATAGCCTGAGCGTGCCTGATTGGAAGGCGGCCAAACGCTTTACCGATATTTACCTGGTTTCACTCGATGGCGGCGTGGCTTCGACGCGGCAGATGACTTTTACCAAAGACAAAAACGAAGGCGTGGCGCGCTGGTCGCGTGACGGCAAGTTTTTTGTTTTTCTGTCTGACCGCGAAGCGCCTGCCAGCAATGCCGCACAAAGCCAGCTTTACCTGATGCGGCCCGACGGCGGCGAAGCGCGCAAGATTACCGAAGCCAAAGACGGCGTCAACGGATTCGCCTTCAGCAAAGACGGCAAGTGGCTGGTCTTTTCCGCCGGCAAAAGCGACGATCAACAACTTTGGGGACTGCCGGTTGCCGAGATTGAAACCGCCAAGCCGAAACAACTGACCAAACACGCGACGCCGGTCGCTTCGTGGCAATTTTCGCCGGACAGCAAGCGCATCTATTTCGTCGCGCCGGATTCCGTCAACAAAGACGACAAAGAGCGCATCGAGAAGAAATTCACCGTGCGCATTCGCAACGAAGAATCGCCGCTGAGTCATTTGTGGGCATTCGATCTGGACACGAACAAGGAAGCGCGACTGACTTCCGCGCCGGAATACAGCGTCACGAACGTGACCGTTTCCAAAGACGGCAAATGGATCGGGTTTACCGGCATGCCCAAAGATCGTTATCAGCGTACTGTGACGGAATCGTTCATTTACGCCGATTTGTATTTGCTTGATACCGCATCGGGCAAAATCGAACGCCTGACCGAAAACAAAGAAATCGGCGAAAGCAGTTTGAGCTTTTCGCCCGACGGCAAATGGATCGCTTTTTCGGCTTCGGACAATTTCGAATACTTCCGCAACGGACGCGTGTTCTTGCGGCCAGTCAGCGGCGGACAATGGAAGGAATTGGGCGACGGCTTCGACGGCGATGTGTCAGTCGGATTCTGGTCAGAAGACGGCAAAACGATCTATTTCAACGAAGGCTGGCGCGCGACCAGTCAATTGTTCGCGCTTTCGACTGACACCGGCAAAGTCGCGCCCGTGACCAATGAAAAAGGCGTGTTGAGCGTCGTGCAGGATGAAGACACCAAAACCCTGGTGCTCAATTTCAGCGATTCGCAAATGCCGTCGAATTACTTTGTCGCGACATCGGTGGCGGCGCTCGGCAATCGCGCTGGCTGGAAACAACTGACCGACATCAATCCGCAAATCAAAAACATCGCCTTGGGCGAAACCGAAGCTGTGCAGTGGAAATCTTCGGACGGCAAAATGGTCGAAGGCGTGCTGGTCAAACCCGTGGGCTATGAACGCGGCAAACGCTATCCGCTGATCGTGCAAATTCACGGCGGCCCGGCGGGCGCGGATGTGTTGCGCTTCAATCCTGGCTATGGCGCGCAAACCTATGCCGGAGCCGGTTACGTGGTGTTATGTCCGAATTATCGCGGCTCTACCAATTACGGCGAACGTCACAAGATGGAAATTGGCGGCGATTACTTCCGCCAGGGCTACGACGACATTATGACCGGCGTGGATCATCTGATCGCGCAAGGTTTGGTTGACGGCGACAAAATGGGCGCAATGGGCTGGAGCGCAGGCGGTCACTGGTCAAATTGGATTTTGACGCACACCGACCGCTTCAAGGCGATTTCCAGCGGCGCGGGCGCAGTGAACTGGATTTCGATGTACGCGCAAAGCGACGTGCAGCGCAATCGTGAGTTCTATTACGGCGGCAAACCACCCTATGAAGACTTCAGCAAATACTGGGACGTTTCACCGCTCAAATTCATCAAGAACGCCAAAACGCCGACACTGATTCATGTGGTGGATGGCGATCCGCGTGTGCCGCGCCCGCAAAGCGAAGAGTTGCATATGGCCTTGCGCAAATTGGGCGTGCCGACCGAATTCATGGTTTATCCCGGCAACACGCACGGCATTCCTGATCCGCGCAACCAACTGGTCAAAGCGGTCGCCGAATTCAACTGGTTCGAGAAATACATTCGCGGCAAACAAGGCTGGTTTGAGTGGAAAGAACTGCTCAAAACGCTGCAAGACGAAAAAGCCGACGAGCCCAAAGCGGAAAAGAAAACCGAAGCTGGCGGGCAGGACGGTCAATAGCCAGAACTGGCTCAGGGGCTGTCTGAAGGGCAACACGGTTGGCCAGAGAGAACTGAAGTTTAGTTCTCTCTGGCCCGCTTTTTTAGATCGGCAGGTTGATTACCTTTTGAAAGATAAACTTTTACGAGATTGCGTGACCGTGACTAACGTGTCGGGCGTCGTTAGCATGGAATCTGGGCACCCATCCCAACAAATTGACGATCAGAGACCAGGAGGGAATGAATGTGTAACGTCCGACGGCTGCTGGTACTAAGTTGTGTGATGCTCGGGCTGGGAAGTGGCGTGCCCGTGTCCAGGTTGGCGCAACAAACACCGCAGACAGGAAGCGCCCGTTCCAACACGCAAAATCCGCCGCCTAAACCTGCCACTGCTCCTACCGACCAGGATGTCGTGCGCATCAACACGCAGTTGGTGCAAGTCGACGTGACCGCGACTGACAAAAAAGGCCGTCACGTCGAAGATTTGACCGAAGCCGATTTTGAATTGCTGGTGGATGGCAAGAAACAACCGCTAACGCACTTTCGCCACATCACCCTGTCCAATCCGGTGGCGCGGGAACTTCCCACCAAGAAGAAAAATGCTCCGGCGGCTGCGCCTGAATCCATGCCTACCGCACAGATTCAACCGGCGGATGTGCGTCGCACGATGGCCTTCATTGTGGATGACCTGGGGCTGTCTTTTCGCAGCACGGAGTTTGTGCGCGAAACCTTGCGCAAATTCGTGGCTGAGCAAATGCAGGAAGGCGATCTGGTCGCCATTATTCGCACCGGCAACGGATTGGGTTTGCTGGAACAGTTCACCAGCGACAAACGGTTGCTTTATGCCGCCATCGAAAAGCTGAGCTGGAATCCGCTCAGCCGCGATATGAATCCCACCTTTGCCGACAGTTCGCAGGAATTGACCGAAGACCAATCCGAACGACAGGCCGTGCTTGATACCTTTGAAGAGTTTCGGCAAACCAATTTTACGACCGGGACGTTGGGTGCAATCGGATTTGTCGTGCAAAGCCTGCGCAGTTTGCCCGGACGAAAAAGCGTCATTTTGCTTTCTGACGGGTTTAAGATTTTCAGCGAGAACAACGACGACAACACGACGGAACAGGTTTTCAAAGCGCTGCAAAATCTGATCGAAATGGCCAGCCGTTCCAGCGTTGTGGTGTATGCGATGGATGCCAAAGGCTTGCAGCCCTTTATGCCGGGCGCTGATACCGGCGGACGACCCGGCGCCAGTTCGTATTCCGACGCATTGCAATCCGCGCAGGAATCCCTGGACGGGCCGGTGATGTTGGCGAAGCAAACGGGCGGCTTTTTGGTGACCAACACCAACGATTTGAACATCGGCATTCAAGAAGCAATGTATGACCAGCAGAGTTATTACCTGCTGGGTTTTGACCCCGAAGACGAAAAGTTCGACGAGAAATTCCACAAGATCAGTGTGCGCGCTTTGCGGCCCGGATTGACGCTGCGCACGCGTTCGGGATTTTTCGGCGTCAATGAAGCCGAGCAACCGGACGCCAGCAAGACGCCGCAAACGCGCGGCCAACAGTTGTTGGCGACGATGCTTTCGCCCTTTGGCAAACGCGATTTGCCGGTGCGCATGACGCCGTACTTTTTCAATTCGTCCAAAGACGGCCCGCTGGTGCGGACGCTCTTTCACCTGGATGCGTCCAAGCTGACCTTCAAAGACGGGCCGAATGGCCAAAAGCAGCTCAATCTGGATTTGGCCGCGTTTGCCTTTGACGAAAGCGGCGCAACGGCAGATGTCGCCGCACAGCGCATCAACCTGACCTTTACCGAAGAGCAATACAAACAAGTCCTGGCAAACGGGCTTGCCTATAACCGTGATTTCCCGCTGAAAAAGCCAGGCGCGTATCAGTTTCGCGCTGTGTTGCGTGACGATGCTTCGGGTTTGACGGGGTCCGCCAGCCAATTCATACGTGTGCCAGATTTGGGTAAGAAACAATTGGCAGTGTCAGGATTAGTGCTGACTGCGCCGAAACTGACTCCGCCTGTCGTGGCAGGGAAGTCAGAGGCGAGCGAATCGGATGCTGCGAATGAAACCGGCGCAGTTGCTGCTGCTCCGGTGCGAACAGAACAGGCGGAAAAAACGCTGGGCGGGACAATGACGGCTTCGCCTTACGTACGACGATTTCCGCGCACCGGCTGGGTGCAATATGGCGCAGCGATTTACAATGCCGCGACTGACAAGAAAACGAACCTGCCGCAAATCACCGTGCAGGCCGAAATTTACAAAGACGGCAAACTCTTCCATCAATTTGCCGCGCGGCAATTGGAATTCTCACCCGGCGCAAACCCGAAGCGTTTTGATTATGTCGGGCGCATGCGGCTCAACAACTTTCCGCCCGGTGAATACTTGCTGCATTTCATCGTGACCGATGCGCTGGCCAAAAAGAAGCAAAGCCGTGCTGAGCAATGGATGGATTTCAGCGTGCAATAACTCTGCCTGACACGCTGATGTTTTGGGCTTGTGATCATTACGTGAAAATCTTGTGGTGAATTGGCAACTCGTTTGAATTCTCAACGTCAATTCACCACAAGGAGCCGCCGATGCGCCGTATTGTCCAGGTCAGTCTATTTTTATTGCTCAGCTTTTCCGTCTTTCACTGGCTATCCTCCGAAGCCGCCAAGACTCCCAAACCCATTTGGAGCCAGTGGCGAGGTCCGAACCGTGACGGATTGGTCAATGGGCCTGCCTGGCCGGATCGTTTGTCTGATAAGTCAGTCACGCAGCTTTGGCGTGTGCCTTTGGCCGAAAGCTACTCCGGCCCAATCGTTTCGGAAGACGCCGTTTTCGTGACCGAAACCAAAGACAAATCTACCGAAGTCGTGCGCGCATTGGATCGCGTTACAGGCAAAGAATTGTGGAAAGCGGAATGGCCCGGCGCGATCACCGTTCCGTTCTTTGCGAAATCGCGCGGCGACTGGATGCGCGCGACGCCTGCGTATGACGGCAAAAGCCTTTTTGTTGCGGGAATGCGTGACGTGCTGGTTTCGCTCAACGCCAAGACCGGCAAGGAGCAATGGCGCGTAGATTTCGTCAAACAGTTTGGCAGTCCGTTGCCTGAATTCGGATTTGTCAGCTCTCCGCTGGTGGATGGCGATGCGGTTTACGTACAAGCCGCCAACGCGACTGTGAAGTTGCATAAAACGACCGGCCAGGTTCTCTGGCGCGCGCTGCAAAATCCTGAAGGCATCATGACTGCTGGGGCGTTCTCTTCGCCAACGATTGCCGAAGTCGCGGGCAAACGCCAACTGTTGGTGCAAACGCGCGAAAAATTGGCGGGCGTTGACCTCGCGACTGGCGCGGTGTTGTGGTCGCAAGCTGTTGCTTCCTTTCGCGGCATGAACATCCTCACGCCAGTGGTCATCGGCGATACGATTTTCACCAGCAGTTACCAAAACAAATCCTGGCTGTTCCGCATTGGCAAAGAGGCTGAGCAATTCACCGTCAAGGAGCTGTGGAACAACACCGCGCAAGGTTACATGAGCACGCCGGTGGTGATCGGCGGTTATGCCTATATGCATTTGGCGAATCAACGCTTTGCCTGCATTGATCTGCAAACGGGCGAGCGCGCCTGGACGTCGAAACCGTTCGGGAAATATTGGAGTCTGGTCGCACAACGAGACCGCATTCTGGCTTTGGATGAACAAGGCAAACTGCTGCTGATCAAAGCCAACCCCAAAGAGTTTGAATTGCTTGACGAGTTGCAGGTCAGCGACGACGAAACCTGGGGACATCTGGCAGTGTGCGGCGATGAACTGTTTGTCCGCGAATTGCGCGCGCTGGCCGTGTATCGTTGGCGCACGCCGATTGTGACGGCAGAGAAAAAATAGTCCCACGGCTCACCTTTCCTCTTCGCCATTCTGTCTCAAGCTTGCTTGAGACAGAATGGCTTTGCTTGCCTTCCTTACCCGCCATCAGCTACAAACACGGCTGAAATCTCCTGACACGATCTGGTTCATCACGACCGCTTTCCGACTGAAAGGAATCTGCGATGAAAATAGAAGGCAGCTACACGATCAAAGCGCCGCGTGCGCGTCTGTTTGCATTGATGATTGATCCGGCCATCCTGCAACGTTGCATGCCTGGCTGTGAAGCGCTGGAAGAAACCGGCGAGCACGCCTACAACGTGAAGCTCAAAGCGGGTGTTGGTTCCATCAAAGGCTTGTTTTCCGGTGCGATTAAGCTGTCTGACGTGCGAGCGCCAGAACATTACCAGATGAATGTGGATGGCAAAGGCGCGCCCGGCTTTTTGAAAGGAGTTGGGACGCTTGCACTCAGCGAAGCGGGCGAAGACACCGTCATCAATTATGCCGGAGACGTGAGTGTCGGCGGCACGCTGGCCAGTGTCGGACAACGCATGATTCAGTCCACCGCCAAGATGATGGCCGGACAGTTTTTTGCCGCGCTCGACGCCGAAATGCAGGCGATCTTGAAAGCGGAAGAAACCGGTGAACCTTACACGCCGCCCAAACAAGGCATCTTGCGCAACACCTTTCGTCAGTTGTCCAAGTGAGTTTGATAGAATTTTTTCAACTTTTAGAAATTAGTGATTGACTCAACGCAGCGGAATTGTGTTTAATCCGCTCGCATCTTCGTTAGTAGTAATTGCTACGAAGCCCCGCCCCGAAACGCTCTACACGAAGCTGTTCTTACGCAAAGCGAAATTCAACAGCAGTTCAGATTCCCTCGTTGCACCTCTTTCCCCCAAACAAGAGTCGTCGTTCCTCCGTGCGGCGCACCCTCACGTCAAAGTGCTAGTGTGACTCCGGTGTTGAGTCGGCACTAGGTCTATTGTTCTTCTCGTCATAACTGAAATCAGGAAGTTGCGTGTCTGTCACGGCAACTGTGCGCTCGTGTGCGCGCAGGTGGAATGCTATTGGGCAGCGCGCGCGCATTTTGCCGGACCTTGCCAGCAATTGACTGTGGTTGACCAATACGACTGGCAGCACCACCCGGACCAGAGGAGTAAGCAAGTGATGCAACCAGAAAAAGCCAAGAAATTCGCCCACGAGAGCGCACAGGTTTTTGAGACACAGCGTTCGGTCGAGACGCCACGACCAGGCGCTGCAGAGGAACGTCAAGCTAGCACGCCTGCCAAGAAGCAGAGCAATGTGTTGCCGCTCGAACGGCCCAAGCGCCCGGAGTTGGTGCGCGCAGAAACAGGCGCAGGCGCTGAGCCCGTGTATGAACAAGCAACTGCAGAAATCAAAACGCGGGTCGAGACAATGCTTTCGCGGATCAAATCTGAAACGATGGAGATGGGGGCAAGTGGTGAAATGCTTGACCAGATGAATGGCCAGTTGAACGGCGCGGCCAACAATGAGCCAACAGCGACCAGCGGCGTAGAGGCCAGTTCGTTGCTTGGGTACAACTTGAAAGGCGTGACGGCCGAATTGGAAAAGCGCCGCGCAGAAATTTTCGCGCTGGCACGCAACGCCGAAGCCCGCGCCCGCGAAGCCGAAGAACGTTGCCGTTTGGCCGAAACGCGCCTGGAACAGGAAACCGCGCAGCGCCAAACCGCTGAGCAACGGTTGCGCGAACTGGAAGACGATTATCTGCGCAAACTGTCTGCGGTTGAGTCGGAAGAGCTGAAGCGTCTGGAAGCAGAGTTGGCGCGCGAAGAAGCCGAAGCGCTATTCAAAACGGCAGACGTACGCGTGAAAGAGGCCGAAGCTCGCTTGAAAGATGAACGCGACGCGCGTTCGTTGGCGGAACAAATTCTGGCTGAAGCTGAAGCAAAAGCCGAAGTCGCGACCAAAGCGCTGCACGAAGTCCAACAGCAACGCACCGAAGCCGAAGCCAAAGCGCGTGTCGCCGAAGAAAACGCGCGCGCTGTCGAATCGCTGATGTATGAAGCCGAAGCGCTGACCCATGCCGCCGAAGAGCGTTACAAAACCGCCGAAGCCAAATTTCAGCAAGAAGCCGAAATGCGACAGGCGCTCGAACTGAAACTGAAAGCTTTTGAAGAAGAGTTGAACTCTTACCTGGCGCTCGATTGGGCCAAAGAAGATTCGGCCAACGCCGATGCCAAGCTGGCGGAACCCAGCTTGCCTGTCGTGGCTTCGGTCACGGTGGACGCACAAGCCGCTGAACAAAAAGTGCTGGACGCCGAACAAGCGCGCGCCACGGCAGAAACCCGCCTGCGCGACCTGGAAGCGGAATTGCGCAAAGCCGAGGAAAAGCATCGGCAAGCCGAAGCCGGATTCAAGAAGATTTTGCGCAAACAGGAAACCGAGTTGCGCACCTTGTCAGAACAGGTTTCGCGTATGAACACGCCCAGCAGTGCGTTGTCCGACACGGAAATCGAATCTGGCACGGGCACGCCGGATTTCAGCTTCGTCGAACAAACTTCGCTCAGCACCAAAATCAAACTGGTCAGTTATGGCGTGTTGTTGACGCTGTTGTTGGCGGCGCTGGTGTGGGTTGGATTTTCGACCATTCAACAAATGGGACTGTGAGCAACTGATGACGACGGCAAACAATTTCCCGCAACTGGTTTGGCGTAACGCGTCTTTGTTTTTGGTCGCGCTGCTGTTGCTGTCTGCCCGAACGGACACAGGGCATTCGCAAACGCCTTTGCCCGCCGAAAAACGGCGGGCCATTCATAAATTCGATCCGGTTGACATCTTTCCCGAAGCGCAAGACGGTCGCCGCAGCAAGGACAAAAAGAAGTCTGCGGAATCGCCAACGCCGCCCACGACAACCGTTGCTGACAGTTCGGCAACAGTTGCTGCCAATGAATCGAGTGGGCGGCGTAAGGGAAGGCGCAATCGCAATACCGCGCGCGAAGCCAGCGACACTGGCGCAACGCCGGTTGAGATTGCCGCGATTAGCGCCACGCCCTTGCCTGCGCCTTCAGCAACTCCAACACCGATGGTTGAGGCTTCGCCTAGCCCCACGGTCGAAACCGTCAGCGCGGTTGAAGCTTCGCCCACACCTTTGCTTGTCGCCGTCACACAACCCGGTGACGGTAGTGGCTTGCCTGCGGCAGCCACCAATACCGCGTCGGCGACCAGCGGTTTGAAGCTGCCGTTGCCTGTCAGTCTGGGACTGTTCGCGGTGTTGTTGCTGGCGTTGATTTTTGTAGTGCTCAGGTTGCGCAAACAGCTTGGTGGCGCATAGGCCTGACAAGCGTTTCTTCGAGGTGCGTTTTATGTTCAAGCAAGGCCAAACACTGAATCGAATTCTTGATGCTGTGAAAGTTGGTTTGCCTACGGTTTGTTGTGCGCTGTTTTTCTGGCTGCTGCTTGTGGCGCAGGCAACTGCGCAAGGCGAAACCGGCGAGCTGTATGGCGGCATCGAGATTGGTTCAAAAGGCGTGAAAGCGACCGTGATTCGTGTGACCGAGGGAGAAGAAGGCAACATCATCAAATTGATTTACGCCGAAGTCGTCAACACGACCTTGATGCAGCTTAAAGACAACAAATTCGCGCCCGATGTGATTCGCGATACGGTGCAAGCCGTTCAGCGTTTGCACGGACGCATGCTGGCTGAATACAAAGTGCCGGAAGAGCGCATCAACATTATCGGCAGCAGCGGATTACGCGCCGACAATCCGCAAGACCTGGTGCAGGCCGTGCGCGACAAGCTGGGCAAACCGCTTTCGTTTTTGGATGTCGAGTCAGAAGTGCAACTGAGCATTGTCGGCACGATTCCACAACGCTATCGCACCAAAAGCGGTTGGGCAGACAATCGCGGCGTGTCAGTGTTGATCGATATCGGCAGCGGCAATACCAAAGGCGGATATCAGGTCATTCGCCAAATGCCGACTGGCGCGCCCGATTACGATTACGTCACGGTGGGCATTCCCAAAGGAACCGTCAGCTTTACCAACGAAGTCAGCCAGGCGGTTAGCGACAACGACGAACTTGAGGCATTCGCACGCAAAGCGCGAGAGCTCAGCCCGGCATCCTTGCGTTCTGCTTTGCGCAAGGAAATGGAACGAAAGCCGGGGTTGTTCAATCGCCAGCGCGTGTATCTGACGGGCGGCATCGTGTGGGCGATGGCGACGTTGCTGCATCCTGATGATCGCCGCACGCTGGTGCCGCTCACTTCGGACGAAATCGAAATGTTTTACCGACAAGTCACGCGCGATCCGCAAGGGCTGCAAAAACTGCTCAATCCTGATTTGAGCAAACGCATTCCCAATCGCGCAATGCGCAAAGACGCCGAAAAGGAATTGGAAGCCGTGCGCAATTCCTTTTCGCCGCGCAATTTGATTGCCGGGGCGGAAATCTTGCGCGCGGTGAATCAGGAATTCAGTCTGACGGGCAAACGCATACGGTTTGCACGCTATGGCTATTTGGCCTGGATTTTGAGCTACGTGCGGTTACAAGTCGAACCGTAACGTGGCTTTGAAGGAAACCACGGAGGTCACTGGCGGGGAAGCTTAAAGGGGACAAGAACCCGCCAGTTGATCTCCGTGCCCCCGTATCTCTGGAAAAATCGCTTTTTCGTCTTGTTATAGTAAATAGTTGATTTCTCAGCCGGTTAGCCGCTTCGGGTAGTAGTTATTTCAGCCATTCCCAGCACTTTCTGCCATCGCTACAATATTTCCGGGAACTTTCAGCCTGACAAATCCGAATCAGGAGCGTCACCGAAATGATCCAACACCGGAAAGAGTAGTGCATGCCCGCAAATCAGAGCGATCACGACCTCTCGCATGTCAGCGATCAAGAACTTTGGCGCCAAATGTGTGGCGGCAATGAGCGCGCTTTTCTCGCCCTTTATCGTCGGCGACAGGGAGGCATCTATCGGTTTGCCTTGCGCATGAGTGGTTCAGAGGCTGTGGCTGAAGACGTGACACAAGAGGTCTTTCTGATTTTGATGCGCGGCGATGGTCAGTATCACGAAGCGCGCGGTTCGTTTTCTGCCTATATGTTTGGCATTGCGCGCAATCAGGTGTTGCGCCGGTTAGAAAAGGAACGTTCGTTTTTGCCGATTCTTTCTGGGCAGGATGGTGATGGCGATTGGGAAGCCAACGCGCCCGAAAATTTGCCGGATGGGTTGATTGTCAGGCACGACCCGTTAGGCGATTTGTCACGGCAGGAAACCATTGCCGCCGTGCGACAGGCAGTGTTGTCGTTGCCGCCGCATTATCGCGAAGTCGTCGTGCTGTGTGATTTGCAGGAAGTCAGTTATCAGGATGCGGCTGCGGCGCTTTCCTGTGCGGTTGGCACGGTGCGGTCGCGGTTGCACCGTGGTCGTGCCTTGTTGATGGAACGTTTGCGCAAAGATGCCGTGACCGCGCCCGCGTCGTGGAATGAAGCTGCGCAATGTCTGGTGTGAGTCGCTTATGAATTGTCAGGATTTCGCAAAAATCGTCGTGGAATTGGCCCGCGCTCAGGTTGCTGGCAAACCGATGGATGCCGCGCAGCGCACGCAAGGAGCGGCGCATGCGAAAGAGTGCGCCACGTGCGCCGCCCGTTTGGCGGACGAGCATTCTTTGACCGCGGGGTTGCGCATGGCGTCGTCCGAGGACGCGCAAACTGCCGCGCCGGTTCGTTTGGAAGCTTCCTTGCTGGCCGCCTTTCGCCAACAGCAAGCCGCGCCTGCGCCAGTGGTTGCACCGGCGCAAAAACGTCAATGGCCGTTATGGGCGTTGGCTGCCGCAGCGCTGGTGTTGCTAACGGTTGGTTTGGGTCTCGCCCGAATGCTGACACAGAACACTGCTGCAGAAGACGCACTGGCAAATTTGCCGCGTCCTTTACCCGGCATTGTTGCGCCATCGCCGTCGTTTATTCCGGTTGCCTCAAGCGTGGCAAGTGAAACAGTCCAGCCAGAAACGTCCGGCCAGGTTCAGCCGGTGGCTTCCGTGTCGCGCCGCAATGTGAGACGCAGCTTGCCATTGATCATTCGCGACAGCATGACGCTGTATGCCAGCGCGAACGAACCCGCGAACAAAGAAGTCGTCAGCGATTTTTATCCTTTGGCGTATGCCACCAACCTGCCGCCGCTGGAAAGCGGGCAATTGATTCGCGTGCAGATGCCGCGCTCTGCTTTGGTGGCGTATGGGCTTCCCGTGGCGGCTGAGCACACAGACGTGCCGGTCAAAGCCGATTTGTTGGTCGGAGAAGACGGCGTGACGCGCGCCATTCGCTTTGTGCGTTAGGCTGCTGATCCATCTGTCGAACAAGTTTTGTCGTTACCTATTTATTTCACCGCAACTGTAACAAGGAGAGACGAACGATGAAGAGCAAACAAATTCTGTCCTCAGCCTGTGCGTTGGCCCTGCTGGCACAGAGCAGCGTGGGCATTTTGGCGCAAGACAAAGGCGCCAAGTCCGAAAAGAAACCTGAGCAAGTTGAACAAACTGTGTTCATTCGCAATGGTTCGGTCATTGACGCGAGCGGCGCTCCCGGCCAGGCGACCTTCCATTTTCAAGAACCGCAAGGCGGCACGATTGCCGTACCTGGCAATGCGGGCACCATTAACTGGGTGAGCGGTTCGCCGCAAACCGGTGAGAATGTGTTCCAGTTTGTTGCCAGCGGCGTCAGCTTTGACTCGCGTCTGGTCAAAGGCGCTCCGATGAGCGCGGACATTTATTCTGAAAGTGTACAGACGTTGCCCGATGGCAACCGCATTGTGCAAAAGAGTGAAGGGCGCGTCTTCCGCGATAGCCAGGGGCGCACCCGGCATGAACGCCAGTTACAAGCGTTTGGCGCGAGTGGCGCCACTGCACGCCAATCCATTCAGATCACTGATCCGGTTGCCGGAACCACCTATGTTCTTGATCCGGAAAACAAGACTGCAACCAAGGTTGGCTCGTTCATTCGCGTTACTGGCACCGGCCTTGGATCGGGAACTGCCACTGCGACATTTAAGTCTGACAGCAACGGCAGCTTCGTTGTGAGCAATGCTGGCACTGGCGTGCAAAACGCATCCGGGGCGCCCAAACAAGTCACGGTTTCTGGCGGCGTCTTGCAGGGATCGGCGAACAAACGCGTGCAGCCCGTTTACCCGGCAGTTGCCAAGGCCGCCAAAGCAGCCGGCACGGTACAGGTGCAAGTCAAGATTGACGAAACCGGTAACGTCAGCGAAGCGCAAGCCATCAACGGGCATCCGCTGTTGCGCGATGCTGCTGTTGAAGCGGCGCGCCAATGGCAGTTCAAACCGACTGAATTGAGCGGTGCGGCGGTCAAAGTGCAGGGCATCCTCACGTTTAACTTTGTGCTGCAAGAAGACACAGGCGAAGGCACTGCGTCAGCGACCTCTGCGGCGGTGACCTCCACCGTTACGACGGGAGGCGGAGTTAGTGCTGCTCCTACTTTTAACAGCGCGGCCCCTACCATGGTCAGACGTGTGGCCGGAACCCCGGCATTGCGCGCTGATTACAAGACGGAAACGTTGGGTAAAGAAGTGATCGAAGGCGTTGAATGCGAGCACACGCGTTCGGTGACGACGTTGCCAGCAGGTGCGATTGGCAACGAAAATCCCATCGAAACCGTACGTGATAGCTGGTATTCGCCGGAACTGAAGATGACGATCCTGACCAAAACCAAGGACCCGCGCTTCGGTGAGTCAACGTACCGCGTGACCAACATCAATCGTGCCGAACCGGATGCCTCGTTGTTCCAGGTTCCGTCGGATTACACGATCAAAGAAGGCGGTATGGGCGTAGGCAAACTGCAGCAACGGATTCCTGCGGAACTGCGTGAAAAACTGGAATCCGCCGTGCGCACACGCCAGACAGAGCAGAAGTAAGTCGCATCTGTTAGGTATAACAACTCATCTGACAACAGCGGGAGGAGCGAGAAAATCGCTTCTCCCGCTTCTGTCTTTATTGACCGATGCACGAAAGCTGGCCATGCTTACTTCGTTGCCATCATTTGCCAGGGAACTCTCTTCTTACGCGTGCGTCTAAGTGAATTCGATCAGTTCCACCGCCTGCTCAGAGAAGCAACGCAACCGGCTTCCGAGACAGGCTTGAAAAGCTAACCCTGCGAGGTGTCTTGTGCGCTCATCATTCCGTTGCTTGTATCAGCCCATAGCATGGTTGTTGATTCTGACTGGGATCAGTCTGGCGCAAACTGCGGCTGCTTCTGCCAACGTCGCCACCAACGAAGAGCAAGCGATACGCTCGCTGGTTAATGACTACTTTGCGGCACAGGCGAAAAAGGACGTGGCCGCGTTTTCCGCTTTGTGGAGTCGTCGAGCTCCGGCACGGCAGGCGCGCACTGAAGCTTTGCGCCGCCTGTTACCGCAAGAAGAGCTTTCTTTCACCGCGCCAACGATTATGCGGATTCGGATCGAATCCGATTCCGCCAGCGCGCGCATTGCCACGCAACGGAAAATTCGCAACACCGAAACCGATGTGACGCGGCTGGTCGAAGTCCGCGCCGACTTGTCGTTTGTCAAAGAAGATGGCGCGTGGAAGGTCTTTGCGGAAAGCCCTGCCGCAAGCAGTTTGTTGAACGCATTGGTGGCGAGCCAGACAGATGCCGAACGTGATTCCTTACTCAACCAGGAGTCAGAGCTGGTTTCGCGCGACTTGTTGTTTCTGTTGGGCGGGCAAAGCGATCAAGCGTATGCGACGGGGGATTACCCGCGCGCCTTGCGACTGTTGCAAGCCGCTTGTCTGGTGGCCGACCGTTTGAATGACAAACCGCAAGCCGCCCAAGCCTGGCAGCACATCGGTATCATTCACATGATGCAGAAGCGTCCGGCTGACGCCGCTGCGGCCTATCGCAAAAGCCTGGCGTTGGAAGAAGCGTTAGGGCGTCGCGCTGAGATCGCCCGATCGTTGAACGGTTTGGGACTGGCGCATATGAGTTTGCAACAGCACTCGTTAGCCAGCGATTTTTTCACGCGCTCGCTGGGCATTTTTCAGGAGCTGAAAAGCGCCAGTGACATTGCCCAGGCCTGGGAAAACATCGGCAACAATCTTTACGAACAAGGAGAATATGCGCACGCATCAAAAGCTTATCAGCAAAGCGTGCTGGTGCTGGACGAGGCGAAACGCTATGGCGCGGCAGCAGATCGGTTATTGAAAGTCGCACGCACTGAATATGAATTGGGCAACGATGCCGCCGCATTGGAGTTTTACCAGCAAGCTCTTACCAAATTCAGCGCCGCTAACAACAAGCGCAGCCTGGGATATACGTTGCATAACATCGCCAATATCTATTACGGGCAAGGCGATTACGCTCAGGCGCTGCGCCATTACCAAATGATCCTCAAGGCCGAAGAGGCTGCGGGCACGCGCGATGGCGCAGCCAGTGCCTGGCAGGGCATTGGGCAGGTTCATTCGTTGAACGGCAATTACCGGTTGGCGCTCAATGCCTATCAGGAAAACCTGAAAATCGTGCGCGCGTTAGCCAACAAGGCTGACGAAGCCGCCGCATTGCAACGCGTTGCGGGAGCACATTTTGTGCTCGCAGAATATCCGCAAGCGCTGGATATCTACCGCGCCGCGCTCGTTTTACGGCAGGAACTCAACGACCAACAGGATGCGGCGGCTGCTTTGCTGGATGTCGGTATGACGCTGGCCGCGCTGAATGATTCGGTTGGCGCGTTGCAGCATTACGAGCAAAGTCGCGCGCTTTTTGCCGCCGCTGGCAACCAGTCCGGCGTAGCGATGGCCTTGCTGGGCATTAGTCAGCTTAGTTTTGCGCGCAATGACTTTGCACAGGCGATCGAATGGGCAGACCAAGCCGCTGTCGCTGCCAAGCAAGCCGATGACAAAGATTTGCTCTGGCAGGCGCGCCAGCGCATCGGGCGCGCAAATTTCAAATTACAGAAACTCGATCTGGCGCGTACGGCTTTGACAGAAGCCATCGCCATTGTCGAAACGCTGCGTCCACAGTCGCCGCGCGCGCAACAGCCGCGTTTTTATGAAAGCAAGCTCGCGCCGTTTTGGGCGATGGTGGATGTCGCCATCGCCCAGGGAAAAGGCAACGAAGCTTATGATTATGTGCAACGCGCCAAAGCGCGCGTGTTGCTCGGCGTGCTGCAAAGCTCCAGAGTATGGATCAACAAGACGATGACGCCCGCCGAGCGTGAACGCGAAACGCGTTTGCTGGCCGACCTTGCCATTCTCAATGCACAGCGTGCGCGCGAGATGGAAAAAGAGAAGCCGATCAAAGAACGCCTGGCAACGTTGACGGCAAAGCAGAGCAAGGCACAAACAGACCTCGCCGCGTTTCGTCAGCGGCTATACGCGTTGCATCCGCGACTGAAAGTGTTGCGCGGCGAAGGCAAGCCGCTCAATTCCGCTCAGGTTGCGGCCTTGTTGCCCGATGCGCAAACGGCGTTGCTTGAATTCATCGAAACCGATGAACAGGTGTATTTGTTTGCCTTCACCAAACCCACAGCGATTGCGGCCAAACGGTTGCGCGACCCGTCTGCGCTTTCACCGTTGAGAATTTATGAACTGGGGCTTTCGCGCGGCGAATTGGCGTTGCGTGTGGCTGGCTTTCAACAGGCCATTGCCAGCAGCGCCGACAGTTGTACGGTGCAAGCGCGTGAACTTTATGATTTGTTGCTCAAAACCGCGCAAGACCAGTTGACCGGCAAACGCCGGTTGGTGATTGCGCCCGATGCCGTTTCGTGGAATTTGCCGTTTCAGGCTTTGCGGACTGAGGCCGATCGCTACCTGATCGAAGACGCCGCGCTCAGCTATGCGCCTTCGCTTTCCGCCTGGGGCGCTTTTCAGGCGGCACGAAAACCCGCTGCCAGCATGCGTGCACAATCAGCGTTATTGGCGCTGACTGAACCGGCGCTTACCTCGGATGCGCAACAACGCTTACAGGCAATGACTTTGACGGAAGCTGCTCCCGCGCCAACCGAACCAAATGCGGAAAGCGAGATGCTGCGGCAAGTTGTCCGCAATCAGTCGGGGCAGGTTTTGACCGGGGCAGACGCACGCGAAGACCGCTTCAAAGCCGAAGCCGCGAAACATTCGCTGTTGCATTTGTCTGTGCGCGGGGTTTTTAGCGAAAACAGCCCTTTGTTTTCCTTGTTGGCGCTCACCGCCAGCCCGGAAGAGCAAAATGCGGCAACAGACGATGGGCTGCTCGAAGTCCGCGAGATCGTGCCACTGGATTTGCCCGTCGAATTGGTAACGCTGTCTGCGGGGGAAGTGGCTGCGCCGCGCAATGGCGTTGGCAGAGCGCTGACCGGTTGGTCGTGGGCTTGGTTGGTGGCGGGATGTCCGGTGACTTTGGTCAACGTTGGGCCACGTGATCAAGGGGCTGCGACAGAATTGCTACGCGAGTTTTATCAGCAACTTGCCGCCAAGCAGGGAAAAGCGCAGGCCTGGCAAGCGGCTGTACAACTGTTGCTTAAACGAGAAGAATACCGGCGACCTTCGTCCTGGGCGGGTTTCTTGCTTTTGGGAGATGCTCGCTAAACGAAACGACAGGGAAGTCCAAGCAGCTCGTTTCTCTCGTAGTTGAGTCGGCAGTAAGCGGTTATCTCAACAGCGAAGCCAAGGAGGATCAAATATGAAACGTGTGGTGTGCTTGTGTTTGAGCGCAGTCGTTTGGTTGGGCGGATTTTCAGCCGCCGACGCTGCGCCACAGAAGAAAAGCAAAAAAACGACTTTGGGCAAGAGTTCGCCGAGCGACAGCGCTGCGCGGGACGTCGAATACCTGACCAAAGAGGTGCGTAAGGAGCTGGTGACCATTCCGTTTTTTGGCGTCTTTGATTGGCTGGAAGGTTTTGTACAGCCAGATGGTACGGTGACCTTGCGCGGAGAAGTCACGCGTCCGACGATCAAAAGCGACGCAGGCAGACGCGTCGAAAAGATCGAAGGCGTGGAAAAAGTCAGCAACGAAATTGAGGTGTTGCCGCTTTCGCCCAACGACGACCGCATTCGTCAGGGGCTGGCGCGCGCAATTTTTGGCGGCAACTCTCCGATTGCGCGCTATGGTTTGGGCGCGAATCCTTCCATTCACCTGATCGTGAAAAATGGCCGTGTGACGTTGAAAGGCGTGGTCGCCAACAAAACCGACAGCGACATCGCCAACATTCGCGCCAACGGCGTAGACGGTGTGTTTGAAGTGAAAAACGAGCTTCGCGTAGAAAAATCCAGCAAGAAAAAGTAATTGCCCGCGGCAGCAGATGAACGCCGCTCAGGTCGTTTTGGCGTTCATCTGCTGGCGTGCAATCCAGATGCTTTCCAGTTGTAACAACAACACACCCATCAGCACTGCCGCGCCGCCCGCCAATTGCCACGCCACCAACTGTTCTCCCAGCCACAACCACGCGATGCTTGCTCCGGTCACTGGTTCCAACATCGAAGTCAAACTGCTGCGACTTGCTTCCAGGTGCCGCAAGCTGGCCAGAAACAAACCAAACGGCAAGACCGTTGCCACCGACGCCAGATACAAGAAAAACAGCCAGGTCGAGGCGTCGTAATTGGCCCACGGCAACGTCCACGGCGGACGAATCACCAACCAGGCAAGGGCGGCAAACAAAAAGGCATAGGCCATCATTGTGCGCGGATCATACTTGCGCAATCCATGTTTGCCATACGCAGTGTAAAAGGCAAAACCAAACGCAGACCCCAACGCGCACAAGGTTCCGGCCAGTGAAACCTGCGCGATTCCACCCGGCTGACCGGCGACCATCAACACACAGCCCGAAATTGCCGTTGCCGCCGCCAGCAGTTTGCCGCCGGTCAAACGTTCCGTCTTTGAGAACACACCGTACGCCATCAGCATCACGGGAGCCAGATATTGAATCAGCAACGCGTAACCGACGCTGACCAGCGACAGCGCAACGTAATAAAAGCCTTGGTTGGCGGCCAGGCCAATGCCGCCGAGCAAGGCGAAATACGGCAGATCACGCCAGCGAACTTTCAGCAGATGCGGCGCGGTCAAACGCAGCCAAAGAAAGAGCAGCGCGGTTGCCAGCGTCGTACGCAGCACCAGCAATTCGTCTGGTTGCATCGCCCGGCGCAACAGGAATTTGGTGACTACGCCAGAAACGCCCCATAGCACGGCAGCTCCGGCAGCCAGCATATAGCCGCGCATCGCGTGACTGGCGTGGGGCAAAGAAGAACCCGTTGTCGTTTGGCTCACTTGTTTTGTGGGAATTTGGTTGAAGAGGAACAACGGCTGGTTTTCCAGACCGTCGTTACCGAAGCCGTTGGCATTGGCCAGACAAACACCTTTGCGGTTGAAATCAGCCAGACCGAGAGGGCGGCCTGGCCGATTTCACCCGCAATCAGTTGCTCAGAGCTTGATGTTATAGACCTTGATCTTGCTGTTGAGGGTGGTGTTGTTCATGCCGAGCAGCTTGGCGGCGCGGCTTTGGTGACCGTTGGTGATTTCGAGCGCGCGACGGATCAATTCGATTTCAAAGCGCGAGACTTCGTCATAGAACGAGATGCCGCGCGTAATATCCAGCGCCGTGACCGATTCTGACGCGCCCGCCGAAGCCGCTTGGTTGGCCTGCGGATTGACGATTTCTTCGCGCAAACATTCGGCGGTCAATTCGTCGCTGCGCGCGATGATGACGGCACGTTCGATGGTGGCTTCCAGTTCGCGCACATTGCCCGGCCAGGGATAGCTTTCGAGCAGGCGCAACACTTCCGGCGCGATCTGGTCAGAGATCGTCCGTCCGTTTTCCGCGTTGTATTTCTGAATGAAGTGTTGCGCGAGCGGCAAAATGTCTTCGCGCCGATTGCGCAACGGCGGCAGGTGAATGTTGATCACATTCAAGCGGTAAAACAGGTCTTCGCGGAAATCGCCGGATTTCACGGCGCGCTGCAGATCGGTATTGGTGGCGGCGATGATGCGCGTATCCACGCGGCGCGGTTGCGTGTCGCCCAGCGCCGTGAATTCGCGTTCCTGAATCACGCGCAACAGCCGCGCCTGGGTTTCGGGCGGAATCGTGCTGATTTCATCCAGGAAGATCGAACCACCGTCGGCGACTTCAAACAAGCCTTTTTTGGCGGCCACCGCACCGGTGAATGCGCCTTTGGTGTGGCCAAATAATTCTGATTCCAGCAACTCGGACGGGATGTTGCTGCAGTTGACGGCCACGAACTGGCCGGCTTCGGCGCGCGGGCTGGAAAAATGTATGGTGCGCGCCACGACTTCTTTACCGGTGCCAGATTCGCCGGTGATCAACACGGTCGAACGCGCGGGCGCAACCTGTTCGATCAAATCATAGACTTCGCGCATCGCCGTCGAAGTGCCGACAATCTGGCTGCGGTCGCCGGTGGCTTTCAGCGTGCGCCGCAACACGCGCCGCTCTTCATCGCCACGACGGCGCGCAATGCCTGCGGCCACGATTTTCAAAATGCTTTCGTTTTCGAAGGGCTTGCGAATGGCGCTGAACGCGCCCAATTGCCAGGCGGCGATGGCGGTGTCAAACGTCGCATACGCGGTGATCATCAACACCACGGCTTCGCGGTCGAGTTTGAGCAATTCTTCCAGCGTGCGCAAACCACCGATGCCGGGCATCGAAACGTCGAGCAACACGACGTCATAGGTACGTTCGCCAAACCGCGCCAAGCCTTCCTCGCCGGTTTTGGCCAAGTCCACGCGGTAACCTTCTTGCGACAGCAAACTTTCCAGCACGTCGCGCATCACTTCTTCGTCATCAACAACCAGGATATTCCCTTTTTTCGCCATAAACGATACTTTAGCGCCCTTATGAATTCATTCAATCAATTCGGTTGAATGCGAGATTATCAAACATCAACGGGCACGTGGCAACCAGATGTCCTGAACGGCCACTTCATTCTCAATGTGATTGATTCCATGACGACGGAAAAACTCTATTGGCAAGACAGCCACACAACGAAATTCACGGCGCGCATTGTCGCGCTTGACTCACATAACGGACGCACAGCAGTGGCATTGGATCGCACGGCGTTTTATCCCACCGGCGGCGGCCAGCCCTGTGATTTGGGCAAGCTGGGCAACGCCGCTGTTGTTGAAGTCGAAGCTGACGAGGATGGCTGTATCTGGCATTACCTGGCGGATCAGAACGCGGGCGCTGAATTGGTCTTGGGCGAAGATGTCACCGCTGAGATTGACTGGGCGCGCCGTCGCGAACTGATGCAACAACACACCGGACAGCACATCCTTTCACAGGCGTTCTTTCAGCTTTTCGGCGCTGAAACCAAAGGCTTTCGCATCAATGACCGCGTGACCGAAATTGACCTGACGCTCGAGCTTCGGCCTGAAGAACTGGCGCAAGCCATCGCGCGCGCGGAAGACCTGGCCAATCAAATCGTCTTTGACGACCGCGACATCCGTTTGCACGAAGTCACGCCCGACGAGGCTGCCCGGTTGCCTTTGCGCAAAGAGAGCTTCATCACCGACTGCATCCGGGTGGTCGAGATCGCCGATTACGACTGGTCGCCTTGTGGCGGCACGCACGCCAAACACACAGGCGAAGTCGGTTTGCTTGCCGTGAAAGCCTGGGAACGTGCCAAACAGATGACGCGTGTGCATTTCGTGTGCGGCGTACGTTTGTTACAGGATTACCGCGCCGCCAATCAGGTGTCTGACGCCATTGCACGTCGCTTTTCTGTCGGACGCGACGAAGCCGAAAGCGCGGTGGCTCGCTTGCAGGACGAAAGCAAACGCCAGACGCGCCGTATACGTGAACTGGCCGAACTGGCTGCGCACACCGAAGCCCAACAACTGTTGGCGGCGACTGAACCCGTCGACGGCGTACGCATTTTTACGCGCACTTTTTCCGACCGCGATTTTGAAGAAACCAAGTTGCTGGCGCACAAACTGGTTGCCGCGCCGGGCGTGGTTGCATTGCTGGCGGTGCGCGAAGCCGAACTGGCGCGCTTGGTGTTCGCCCGTTCGGCGGATGTGGCAGCGGATATGAATGCGCTGTTGAAAGCCGCCTGTGAACGACTGGGAGGGCGAGGCGGTGGCAAACCTGATTTTGCGCAGGGCGGTGGCGCAAATCTGGCTGAACTAGAGGCTGCATTGGCGGCGGCGCGTGCGAATTTCGCTTAGCGGCAAAGCCCTGCGCATTCGAGAAGTGGTTATCAATCCGGGGAACTTCCTGACTGTTTGACAGTCGCTGGGCTTGAAGGCAGGATGAGTCGCCATTTGGCCGCTTCTCGAGCCATCATCAATTTGCCAGCGATTCAAACCAGCAGGAGGTTAACCGGAAATGATCCCAGCACGTGGTCGGAGACGAGTGCGATTGGTTGCCAATTCTTCCCGAGTGTATTTGTTTGCCGCGTTTTGTTTGCTTTCACTTCTTACCGTTGTTTTCAATTCACCATCGGCTTCGTCTAAGAACCCGGTTTCCACAAATTCCCACCCAGAACAACAAGCTCCTGTACGGGCAAATGGTGCTGGTTCCGCGACTGAACCCGCCGAGGCTGTGCAACGGCGTGCAGGAGCGGTTTTGCCTGCGGAGTTGTTGCAACGAGCACAAGACGAAGGACAAGTGCGCGTGATTGTCGGATTGCGCGCCAGCTTTCAACCCGAAGGTCTGTTAACGCGTGCCGCCGCGCAAACACAACGCGCGGCCATTGCGCGCGCGCAGACTTCCTTGCTCAGCCGATTGGCAGGCGTTCGCTTTGGCAACGTCAAGCGGTTTGCACTGATGCCGTATCTGGCCCTGGAAATTGACGCCGCTGGCTTGGCGCGTCTGGCCGAATTACCCGACGTCGTCTCGCTGCAAGAAGACCAGTTGCGGCGGCCTTCGTTGGCAGAAAGTGTGCCGCTGATTGGTGCGCCTGCGGCGTGGGCAAGCGGCTTTTCCGGCACGGGGCAGGCGGTGGCGATTCTGGACACAGGCGTAGACAAAACGCATCCGTTCCTGGCGGGCAAAGTCGTTTCTGAAGCTTGCTATTCCACGACCAGCGCCGTTTCTTCGTCGGTTTGTCCGGGTGGTGTCGCGCAATCCACGGCGACGAATTCGGGGGGGCCTTGCAGTCTGGGAGATTGTGCGCATGGCACGCACGTTGCGGGGATTGCTGCTGGCAGCGGTACGAGTTTTTCCGGCGTAGCGCGTGACGCCAACCTGATCGCGATTCAGGTCTTTTCGCGCGGCAATACGGCCAACGTTTGCGGCGACACTCCTGCGCCGTGTGTGCTGGCGTTTGATTCGGATGTGTTGCTGGGGTTGCAGCGCGTACAAGCGTTGAGCAGCAACCTGAAAATCGCCGCCGTGAATATGAGTTTGGGCGGCGGCAGCTTCAGTGCGAATTGCGACATATCTCAAGCGGTCTATAAAACTGCGATAGATAATTTGCGTTCCGTGGGCATTGCCACGGTGATCGCTTCGGGCAACGAAGGCGGCACGGCCACGCTGAGCGCGCCCGCCTGCATTTCGACCGCGATCAGCGTCGGGTCTTCGCGCGATGGCAGCAACAACACCGTCGTTAACACGGTGTCGAGCTTTTCCAACAGCGCTTCGTTTTTGCATTTGCTGGCGCCGGGTGAATGGATCAATTCGTCAGTGCCGGGCGGATCGTTTGCCAGCTTTCGTGGCACTTCGATGGCTGCGCCGCACGTTGCTGGGGCTTGGGCTGTGATGAAATCCAAATCGCCGAATGCGTCTGTCTCGCAGGTGTTGCAATCGCTGATGGCGACCGGTGTAGCGTTGACGGATGCGCGCAATGGTTTGGTCAAACCGCGCATCAAACTGGATGCGGCGGTCAACGCGCTCTCTGCTGATGCGTGCAATTATGCGATTTCGCCGCCCGCGCTTTCGTTTGGCATCAACGGCGGCAACGGCACGGTGAATGTGACGACCACTGCCGGTTGCGCCTGGACGGTCAGCAGCAATGCGCCCTGGATTATCGCTTCAGCGGGCGGCACGGGCAACGGCACGGTCACTCTGACGGTTGCTCCCAACTCTGGTTTGGAACGCAGCGGCACGGTTTTTATCGCCGGACAAACGTTGATCGTGACGCAAACCGGAGCGCCCACGTTGGCAGTGGACGACGGCTCGTTTGAGTTGTTTTCAGGATTAGGATCGGGCGGCACGTCATTGCGCGTGAATCGGCTGACACCGACCAGCTATCCGGCGGTGATCAATGGCGTCGCGATTTTCTTGCCCGGTGGCTCAGGCTTGCGTGTCGGAGATGCCGTGACCATCGTTGCCGGAACCAATCCGAGCGGCAGCGGCAACCTGAACGGAATTTCCTATCCGGTTTCCATTGCCGCTACGGTACAGGCGCTTGATCAATTCAATGTGTTTAGCATTCCGCCGCTGGCGACCAATGCCGGAGACTTCGTGGTCGGCATGCGCATCACCCACGCGGCAGGCGTGTTCCCGGTTGCGATTGACACTGACCCACCGTTGCGGCGGCGTTCGTATCGTTCGCTGGATGGCGTCGCCTATTCGCTGATTGACGATATCGGCACGCCCGGCAATTACAGCATGCGCGGATTGATTAGCGTCTTTCCGGAAAACTGCGCGGTGCCTGCCGCGCTCAACCCCAGCAGCGGCATTGTCGGCAGCACCATCACCATCACCGGAGCCAATCTGACTGGCGTGACTGCCGTCAAATTCAATAACAACCTTTCGGCGCAATTCACTGTCGTGAGCAATACGCAAATCAACGCGACGGTGCCCGCCGGAGCGCTGACCGGTGCGATCACACTTAGCAAAGCTGCGTGCCCGGACATTCAGACGCCCGTGTTTACCGTCAGTGCGCCGCCGGGGTGTTCTTACACGATTGCGCCTGCCAGTCAGACCTTTGCCGGAGCGGGAGGCACGGGCACGGTCAACGTGACGGCTTCAGCGGCAAATTGTCCTTGGACAGCGGCAAGCAATGACACCTGGATCACCGTGACATCCGGCGCGGCAGGCACCGGAGACGGCACTGTGACGTATTCGGTGGCCGCCAGCACGGGCACGGCGCGGACGGGAACGATGCTGATTGCGGGCAGGACTTTCACTGTTTCGCAAGGGAATAACTGTCCAACGGTGACGGCGCTGAATCCTACGTCGGCGACCACCGGCGCAAATGTCATTTTGACTGGCGCAGGCTTTACCGGAGTGACTGCGGTCAGATTCAGCAATAACGCGGCCTCAACCTTTACCGTCAACAGTGACACGCAAATCACCGCCGTTATTCCCGCCAGCGCTGTGACAGGTGTGTTGACATTGAGCAAACCCGGTTGCCCGGATGTGCAAACGCCTGTTTTCACCGTTGCGTTGCCGAGTGCGCCGGTCATCAGCAATTTGAATCCGAGTTTTGCCCTGGTTGGCGGAGCCAGTTTTACGCTGACGGTCAATGGCGCGAATTTTGTTGCGGGCTCAAAAGTGCGTTGGAACAACGCTGACCGGTTTACGACATTCGTTTCGGCCAGCCGGTTGACCGCCACGATTTTGCCCAGCGACCTCGAAGCCGAAGGCACGGTCATCATCAAAGTGGTGAATCCGGCGCCGGGTGGGGCTTCCAACGAAATGCCTTTCACCATCAGCCAGCAAACGCCGGTGCCGGTTTTGACCAGCATCAGCCCGACTTCGGCCACGGTGGGCGGAGTGGCGTTTACCTTGACGGTGAACGGCAACAACTTTGCGTCGGGCGCGGTTGTGCAATGGAATGGCAGCAATCGCCCGACAAACGTAACCAGCAGCGCACAACTAACCGCCGCGATTACGGCGGCTGACATTGCGAACGTCGGCACGGCCAACGTGACGGTCAACAATCCCGCGCCGGGCGGCGGAGCTTCCAGCGCGGCAGTGTTTACGATTCAGCCTAACCCGCGTTTGGTGCGTGTGGTTGCTGCCAGCGGCGCGACCGGCGGCACGGTCAACGTTCCGATCGAATTAGCGGCGCAAGGCAATGAAAATTCGCTGGCATTCAGTTTGGTGTTTGACCCGACTGTCTTGAGCAATCCGGTTGCGGCGCTGGGCAGTGACGCCGCCAATGCCGCACTTACCAGCAACAGCACGCAGAATGCCCAAGGCCGCCTGGGTGTTGTCTTGGGATTGCCCGCCGGGCAATCGTTTAGCGCAGGAACGCGTCAGGTCGCGGTGGTGACCTTTACCATTGCCGCTGCTACAACAGCGCAAACCACGCCGCTCGGTTTTGGTGATCAGCCTACTGCGCGTGAACTGGCGTCTTCCGGCGCGACGCCGTTGCCCGCAGATTTCGTGGCTGGGCAGGTCAGCATCACGCCGGGCGGCATCGAGGCCGATGTTGCGCCGCGACCCAATGGCAATAACAACGGCGTGGTTTCACTGACGGATTATGTGCAAGTCGGGCGTTTTGTGGCGGGCGTGGATACGCCAGCGGTCGGTAGCGAATTTCAACGCGCGGACTGTGCGCCTTTGCCAACGCTGGGCGACGGTCGTTTGACGGTGACGGATTGGGCGCAAGCGGGCAGATATGCGTCAGGACTGGATGCGCCCAGGGCCGCAGGCGGACCGACTGCGCCGTTGACTTCGCAACGCAAACCAACAGTTGCGCCCGGTCAGCAACCGCATTTGATTCGCGCCGTGCCAGAACCGCTTTCGGCAGCACTTTGGCGTGACGTGGCGATTGTGCTCGATGCGCAAGGTTCCGAACACGCGCTCGGTTTCACGCTGACGTTTGACCCGACACACTGGCAGTTGGTTTCGGTTGCGGCAGAGTCTGACGATACGCGCCTGATCGTCAACAAGCGTGCCGCCGCAAATGGTCAGTTGGGCGTTGTGCTTGGACGTTCGCCGGTGCAACGCTTCCGGGTCGGCGCACAACGGTTGCTGCGCGTGCGATTTCAGGCGATGTCCAATGTGTCGCGCGCGCCGCTGGCGCTTTCGTTTACCGATGACGTGGTGAATTGTGAGTTGGTGGATGTCGAAGCGCGCCCGTTGGCAGCGCGCTTCCTCAGCGAAGAGTACGTGGCGTTTGGCTTAGGGCCGCTAGCGAATCGTAATGCTGACCAGATTGCTGGCGATGCCGTCACGCGTCACCTGGAGTTTGTGCGCGCCGCTGCCAATGCCCAGCGGTAACACGATGTTCAGTTGATTCAGTCCGACAAACCCAGGGGCACGGCCCGCGTAACTGACGGTCACTGGCTGGTCATCCAGCAGAACGCGTACGTTGGCGGCGACGTTTGCGTCAGTGTCTGTCGCATCTGCGCCAAGTCCGGTGCCAAACAGCGCGATGATGTTGGGCAGGCCTTGTCCGCGAGTGGCATTGAATGGGCCTTGCGCAAAGGTGAGCGCGTCGAGCGCGACGGCGTTTCCTTTGCCGCTCTGATCCAGCGTAAACAGCGAGGGGGCACTGGCGGCGACCAACGCTGCGCCCAGATTGACCTGTCCGGCGGCGTTGCGGATTTTGATGAGCGCCGGACCCGGTTCTGTGCCGGGCGGCATTTCGTAATTGATCTGATTGGGCGAGACGAAAAAGAGCGGCGCGGATCGCTCGTTCCCTTTGACATCAACCACCGACAGCGTTGTGCCCGCCAGTGTCGTCGGCAGCGGTTGCGTCGTGGCGATTTGTGTGGCGCTCGCCAGATTGGCGCCAAACGTCGCGGCGATTGTGTTCGGCGCCAGCGCCGCAGCGTTGTAACTGGCTGCCGAAACTGTGCGCGGCCCGGTTACTGCCGCTGAGGCGTCCACGATATACAAACCGCCATCCATATCACTCAGCAGCACCCGATCAAATCCCAAAAACGGATAGACTCCCCAACAGCCAGTAAAACCTGCCAGCACGTTGCCGGTATAGGTGTCGTAATTGCCCGCCAGTTTCGGTTGGCGCGGATCGCTGATGTCGAATATGACCAGCCCCGCCTGATACCACGACACAAACAGCAAGTGCCCGATGATGTATGGGTTGTGCGCCGAATAGGCTTGCAGTTGGTAATTTTCGATGGCGATGGTGGACAACAACACGGGACTGGCCGGATTCGAGATGTCAAACAGACGGATGTCGCCGTTGACGGTTTCGCGCGCACTGGCGAGCAGTTTGCCGTCCTGGCTTGGCCAGCTTGCGTGCGAAGCGTTGCCGGAATCTAGCGAGCCTAACAACGGTGGCGCTTGGGTCAGCACATCGCGCACATCGTAAATATCTGTTTTGCCGCCCCAACCAGAGGTGAAGAGTCGCCCGTTGACGACCACAATCGCGTGAATGAATCGCGGATCGGTGGTCACAATGTCACGTACGTGCGCTGGATTGCGCGAATCGCGCACGTCGAACACTTTGATGACATTCGTCCGCGAGTCGGCTTCATAGAGCACGCCGTCAGCCACAAACAGTTCGTGGACGTTGGAGAATCCGTTTTTGTCTGTATTGATTTGACTGAGCAGGGAAGGGCTGGCCGGGTTGCGCACATCTACAATATGCACGCCGCCGCGATTTTCGCTGGAAAAATAACCGATGCCGTTGCGCACGATGACATCCTGAAAGCGTCCGCCGTCTGTCGGATTGTAGTGTCCAACCAACTGCGGCGAGCGCGGATTCGCGATGTCAATGATCATCACGCCGTTGCCGTTGAAAGAGGCGAGATAGGCGTAATTGCCTTCACCCCAGACATCGGCGTAACGATTGTTGCCGGTGAATGGGTCGAGCTGGCCCAGCAGCGGCAGATTGGTTTGGGCATGAATTGTGTGGGGAAACGCCAGCGCGCTAAACAACCCAAACGCCAACGCGAGAACAGTTCTCAGACGCAATTTGAGCATTGAAGTAACCTCTTGTTTGAAGATGGCCGAGCGACGCCGGGCAGTCTATGTCGTCAGCCGTTGCTTGGCAACCCTCAAACAAGCGGCGGCTATTTTGTCGCGCTGGGACCGGCAGCTTCGGCGGCGAGCATTTGCTTTTCAGCCTGCCCGCGTACGTAGCTCAAAATCCAGCTCAGATGGCCAAACCGCGCAAACCACAGCTTTTTGTTTTCCAGTTGAAATTCGGTGGCCACGGCTTTGAGGATTTCCGCGCCGGCCATCAGGTTGCGCGGCGTAAAGGCGGCTTTGACCGCTTCGATCTCTTTTTTGATTTCCTGCCGTTTCAATTCGTCAGAGATATAGGACAGGTCTGGGTTGAGCAAGGTGTCCATTTCGTTGCGGGTATAGTGCTGAAACAAATCAATGTCGTTGACGGTCAGCGGCACAAACGCGCGGCGGTTTTCAGGATGCATCAGCGTCGTCATCGCCCACACGATGCCGCCGGTCAAATAGACGCGCTGGCGTGTCAGCAACCCCGGCTGTTTTTCGATTTCCTTACGCAATGGCGTATTGAGCAATTTCGGGCTGAGCGTTGCCGCATTGAGCGCGAAGGCGCGCAATTCTTTTTCGTCGGAAATTTGGCGGGCGGCTTCGTTGGTAAAGGTGACTGTGCCCAGCGGAATGCCCATCGTCACAAAAGAGGCCACGGGAACATCGGTGACCGGCGCAGGCGCAGCTTGTTGAAAGCCGCCTTTGGTGTTGCCGCTGCCGATATCAATCAGCATCGCCGCGTCGCGTTCGTTGACGGTCAGCAGATCATCGCGCCGCGCGGGAATGGTGCCCGCGATGCTCAATTGCACTTCCATTTCGACCGTCAGGAAAGACAGATTTTTGCCGGTGATGGCGCGAATTTCCGTCACCAAATCCTGTTTGTTTTCCGCGCGCAATCCGCTGCTGCCGATAACGTAAATGTGTTCGACGGGAACCTGATATTCCTGTTGCAACCGCGTATAGATTTTTTGCACCGCCAGCGCTGTTTCTTTCAGCGCTTCGGGCGTAAAGCGGTTGTCTTTGACCTTCATGATCGTGGTGTTGATCGTTTCGCTGTACAGCAGTTTGACGTCGTAACTGCTGCCTTTGCGGGTGAAGTTGATGGCGGTGGCTTTGACCCCTTTGGAGCCGATTTCGATGCCGCCGTGCAGCTTGGAAGAGGATTTGTTTGGGGCGGCGGATTGCGCGTGCGCAGGCGTTGCCAGAGAAGGGCAAAGCGCAATGAAGAGAACGAGCAACAGCGTTTGAATGCGGGCCGCGTTGGTCTGTTGGCAAAGCAGAGACAGAGATTGCATGGAGCCTTTGAATCCTTTCACGTCGAGTTGGAATTGAGTGAGAACCAACAGGCGAACCGTCAGACGGCGATTCGTCGCAATGTAGGGGATGCAATTGAGGATGGGACGCGGAGCACTTTTGTGGGGCACATTCTCATTAAGAAAATGATAGGCGCAGCTTAGCAGAGCAGTGCGCAGGCGACAACCACGTTTTTTCTTTGCCGCTCGCGGAAGCTGACCGACTTGACGCCGCGTGGGCTTAGGCGCTTTGTCCGGCGGCAAAGCCGGAAGACCAGGCCCACTGAAAGTTGTATCCGCCCAGCCAGCCGGTGACGTCCACGACTTCACCGATGAAATACAGGCCCGGCACGCGGCGGGCTTCCATCGTTTGCGAAGACAATTCGTGCGTGTCCACGCCGCCCACCGTGACTTCGGCTTTGCGGTAACCTTCGGTGCCGTCAGGCGTCAGCCGCCAGCGATGTATGCGTTCAGCAACGGCGCGCAATTCCTTTTCCGAATATTGCCGCAACGGTTTGGCGCTGGATTGCACTTCAGCCCAGGCCTGGGCGAATCGTTGCGGCCAATGCTGACCAAGCACGGTTTTCAGTTCCTTGGCGCTGGTGTGTTCGGCGCGCAGCAATTCCCAGGCGTCGCCTTCGGGGAGCAAATCAATGGTCAGCGATTCGCCTGGTTGCCAATAGGAAGAAATCTGCAAAATGGCCGGGCCGCTCAAGCCTTGATGAGTGAGCAGGACGTTTTCGCGAAAGCTATGGCCGCGCACACTGACCAGCGCATCCACCGAAATGCCGCTCAAGGCGGAAAAGCGAGTGCGTTCTTGTTCGCTGAGTGTGAGCGGCACCAGGGCCGGTCGAGTTTGCGTCACGCGCAGTCCGAATTGCCGCGCCAGCCGGTACCCCAAATCGGTCGCGCCCATTTTCGGAATTGAAAGTCCGCCTGTGGCAACCACCAGCGAGGTGCATTCAAACCGGCCTTGATTGGTCAAAACAATAAATCCATTGTCCTTGGCGACCGATTCCACACGGCAGTTCAAGCGAAGGGAGACGTTGGCGGCGGAGCATTCTTGCAGCAACAGTTGGACGATCTGGCGGGCGCTTTCGTCGCAAAACAACTGGCCTAATTTTTTTTCGTGAAAGCGAATGCCGTGGCGTTTGACCAATGCGATGAAATCCTGCGGCGTATAGCGCGCCAGCGCCGATTTGTGAAAGTTGGGATTGCCGGACAGGTAATTTTCCGGGCTGGCGTGCAGGTTGGTGAAATTGCAGCGCCCGCCGCCGCTGATCAAAATCTTTTTGCCGACCTGATTGGCGTGTTCGAGCACCATCACGGAACGGCCACGCTGGGCGGCGGTTGCGGCGCAAAACAATCCGGCTGCGCCGCCGCCGATAACAAGAACGTCTGTTTTCATAGTTGATACGGTTTACCGAAACCGCAGATTAGCATATCTTGTGCGCCTTATTCCGAAGCTCATTCAGTAAAGGACAGTCTCATGGCACTTATCGGCGCCAACGAATTAAAACGCAAAATGTTGATCACGGTCGAAGGCCAGCCTTACACGGTGGTCGAAGTCTTTTTCGCCAGTCCCAGCGCGCGCGGCGCTTCGACGATGGTGCGCACCAAACTGCGCCATCTGTTGACCGACGCCGTGCTCGAAAAATCGTTCAAAACCAGCGAGAAGTTTGAAGAGCCGGATGTGGTGTTGACGCCCGCGTCGTTTCTGTATGCCGACGGCGAAGGCTACCACTTTATGGACGAAGAAAGTTACGAACAATTCGCGATGAACGAAGAGCAATTGGGTGACGAACGTCTGTATCTGAAAGAGGGCATTTCGTTGCAATTGCGCAAATACAACGGCGAACCGGTTTCGTTGCAATTGCCTTCCACGGTGGATTTGGCGGTGACCGAAGCCGAGCCAGGCTTGCGCGGCGATTCGGCTTCGGGCGGCACCACCAAAGCCGCGACGCTCGAAACCGGCTTGCAAGTGCGCGTGCCACTTTTTATCAAAGAAGGCGAAGTCGTGCGCATCAACACGCAAACCGGCGAATTTGTCAGCCGCGCTAAAGATTAGCGCCAAGGATTCATCACGATGACACCATTGCGTTGGGGCTTGATTGGATGTGGCGACATTGCGCGGAAACGCGTGGCTCCCGCGTTGCGCGATTTGCCGGAATGCGAATTGGTCGCTGTCAACCGCGGGCGCGCGGAGCTGGCCGCCAGTTTCGCCCAGGAGTTCGGCGCAAAACGCTGGTATGCAGATTGGCGGGCGTTGCTGGCGGATGACGAAATTGACGCCGTCTATCTGGCAACTCCCGTTTATCTGCATGCAGAACAAACCATTGCCGCCGCTGAAGCCGGGAAGCATGTGTTGTGCGAAAAGCCCATGGCAATGAATGTTGCCGAATGTGACCGCATGCTTGCCGCTTGTCGCGCACACGGCGTGAAACTGGGCATTGCCTATTACCGGCACTTTTATCCGGTGTTACAGCGGGTAAAAGAACTGTTTTCGTCAGGCGAAATCGGAAAACCGGTGGTGGCGCAAATTAACGCCTGCGAGCGGTTCAACCCGCAACCGGGCGAAGATCGGCATTGGTTGCTGGAACAGGGCAAAGCCGGTGGCGGCCCGATGATGGATTTTGGCTGTCATCGCATCGAAGTCCTGCTGAATTTGCTGGGGCCGATTGTCGGTACGACAGCGGTTGTGGGGCGTGCGCTGTATACGCGCGAGGTCGAAGACACTGCCGTCGCAAGTTTCAAATTTGCCAGCGGCGCGCAAGGCGTCCTGACCGTGTCACACGCAGTCTTTGAGCCGCAGGACACGTTGACGATTCTGGGCAGCGAAGGCTCATTGCGCGTGCCGTCACTCAATCAAGGCGAATTGTGGATCAAAACGGCTGCTGGCGAACGTACTGAAACGCATACGCCGCACGCCAACATTCACTTGCCGCTGATTGAAGACTTTGCGCAGGCAGTTCTGGCAGAACGAGAGCCGGTCGTTGCTGGCCAAATTGGCCGCGCGGTCGCTGTCATCGAAGAGGAAATTTATGCTCGCGGCATCTGATGTCACAGAAAATTGGTTTTGACGCAAGCACGTTGACGAGTCAGGAGGTTTTCATGCCCTTAGTGTTGAATGAATATGAATTGCGCGTGTTGGGCGCATTGGCCGAAAAACAGGTCGCGACGCCCGATTACTATCCGATGACGTTGAATGCGCTGACCAACGCCTGCAACCAGAAAAACCACCGTGATCCGGTGGTGAGTTTTGACGAAACGACGGTGGTGCGCGCGCTCGACAGTTTGCGCGAGAAAAAGCTGATTTACACCTTTCACGGTTCTGAAGCCCGCACGATCAAATACGGGCATTTGTTCGACAAGTATTTTGACCTGAGCCACGAAGAATTCGCCGTGCTGTGCGTGCTGATTTTGCGTGGTCCCCAAACGCCTGGCGAATTGCGTTCGCGCACGCCGCACCTGCTCAACTTTGAAAGTTTGGCGGGTGTGGAAGAGGCGTTACAGTCGTTGGGCGCGCGCGAAGACCCGCTGGTTGTTCGTTTGCCCCGTCAAGCCGGCGCGCGCGAAGCCCGCTTTGCCCATTTGTTGGGCGGCCCGATCAATGTCGAAGAACTGGCCGTGGCGGCCCCGGTGCGAGCGGAATCGGCACGGGCTCATTCGTCCGTCGAATCGGAACGGCTGGCCAAACTCGAAGCCGACGTGGTTGCGTTGCGCCAGGAACTGACCGAACTCAAACAACAACTGGCAGATTTTCGGAAGCAGTTTGAATAGCCATGAGACGATTGAACATGACCAAACGACGCGTGCTCAAAGCGGTCGGCATCTTGTTGTCGGCGGTGGTGTTTTATCTCGGCTTGCTTTGCTTTCCGCAGCCGTTTTTTGCCTATTCGCTGGTGCGCGGAAACCTGACGCTGTATTCCGATCAGCCTTTTCCCGGTGACGCCGGTGCGCAGGTGTTGGCGCTCGCCGAAACCAAGCTGTCAGCTTCGCCGATGTATTCGCCGACAGAACAACACGCGATTTACATCTGCAATGCCGACTGGCGGCAACGGCTGTTTTTTAATCGTGTGTATGGCGTGGGCGGAGTCAATTTCTATCCGTTGACCTACAACGTTTTTTTGCGCAACGCGCTGGTGGAACAAAACCGGCTGATTTCGCCGTCAGGCAAATTGGTCGCCGGTGAACGGACGCTGGATTATTACGTCGCTCACGAAGTTGGGCATTCGCTGACGGGCAAGGCCGTTGGACCAATTCGCTACCATTTGTTGTCAGAGTGGGTGCGCGAAGGCTATGCCGATTACCTAGGCAAAGGGCGGACGTTTAACTATGACGACGCCTTGCGCGCATTTCTGGCCAATGCGCCCGAAATGGATCGGCAGAAATCCGGACTTTACTTGCGGTATCACTTGTTGGTCGCCTATTTGCTCGACAAAAAACAGTGGAGCGTGGAGAAATTGTTAGAAGATGCAGTGCCGCAAACCCAGGTCGAAGCCGAAGTGCGCGCCAACGCCCGGCCATAAGCGATACTTTTTTACCCGACTTTCCGTTCTAATCTGCCAGGTGAAATTTTAGCCATTTACCGTGCAACCCCAGCCGCACGGCAGGCCACTAAGGCCTAGCCCATCTTTTTGCAACCCAAATAAGAGCCAGACAAGCAGACTCTTAGCGTGAACCGCTACGGTTGTTATTTCCCAAACAAACTACATCCACTAACAGGAAGGAAGTTGTTATGAGATCCTCAATTTATGTTCGCTGTGTGCTTCTGCTCGGCGTCGCATTGTTGGCCTGGCGGGCCAGTGATTGGGCGACGAGCGCAGCGCAACAAAATGAAAAACCTGTTGTGTCGCAACCCCCAACTGGCGATCAGCAGTCAGGTTCGATTCTGATCTACAATTACTACCAATCTAATCTCTCTTCCCCTGATACAGACACCGTTATTACCCTCACCAATTCGCATCCTGAGCAACTTGTCAGTGTTCATCTCTTTTTCGTCCACAACACCGGTTGCAAGGTGACTGACAAATACGTTTGCCTGGCGGGCAAACAGACCTTCACGTTTAATACGTCGGACTTTGACCCGAACGGCGGCGGTTATATCGTTGCCGTAGCCGTGGATGCCAAAACCGGTGTGCCGGTCGGACATAACTTTTTGTCGGGCGCTGCGCAGATCAAAAATCCCAAAGGTTACAACGGCGCATTGCCCGCCGTGGCAATCGCGGCGAATTTTGACGGCGCATTGCCTGAAACGGCGCGTAAAGAGTCAGTCGCGGTGTTGGATTTCAACGGCGCGCAAGGCGGTTACGCGCAATTGCCGCGTGTTCTGCAATTTGACGGTTTGACCAGCCAGGCGGATGGCAACAGCACGCAGTTGGTGGTGAATCGCATGGGCGGAAACCTGGCCGAACAGATGGGAACGCTGGGAGCGCTGGCTGGCACCCTGCGCAGTGATTCAGGCGCAAGCTATTCGTTCACACGCCGCGCGGATTCCTGCCAAATGCAATCGTCGTTGTCGGAACTGGTGTCGGGCGTTGAACGTGCCATTCCCACGCGTCGCACGGGCACAATTTCGTTGGGCGCTGCCGAAGGCGAAATCGGGTTGCTGGGCGCAGTCCTCAATGCCAATCGGCAAAACCTTTCCCTGGCTGGCGCGAATAACTTCAAGGCGGAATCGTTGACCGCGAAAAACAGCCTGGTTGTTCCCATTTCCGCGCCGCCGCAAGCCTGCACTTTCGCCTTGGGGCCGGGCGCGGATTTGCGCATGGATATGACTGCTAATCCGCCGTTGACGGTGGTGCGCGGGACGAACATCACCTACACCTTGACCGCAACCAACGAAGGCTTCGATCCGGCGTTTAATGTGGTCATTCGCGATAGTTTGCCCGCGACGCTGACGTTTGTTGACGCCGTGCCGAGTTCGGGCGGCAGTTGCTTTGTTCCGCCGCAAGGCAGTCCGGGCACAGTGACCTGTACGTTTGCGGGAACGTCTGGTTTGTTGGTGCAACGTTCGGTGACGATTGTGGCGCAGGCGCTCGATACGCTGCCCGCCGGAACCGAAATCGTGAATACGGGCGAAACCTATTCCGATGTGAATGATCCCAATCCGTCGAACAATGCGCGCACACTGCGCATTTATGCGACGGCGGTTTCCAACGAAATGGTCATCACGACCAATGCCTTGCCGACGGGCAAGGTGGGCGATCCGTATTCGTATGCGCTGACCGTGGTCAATGGTGCGCCCACGTATACCTGGAGCATCGTTGGCGGGGCTTTGCCGCAAGGCATGTTCCTGACGCCTGCAGGCGTGGTTTCTGGCACGCCAACCGAAGCTGGGACATTCAATTTCCGCGTGCGTGTGCAAGACAGCAATTTCAACATTACGGAGAAGAACCTGTCGGTGCGCACGGTGACGCAATTCCGCGCGGTGAAAAGCGATTTCGACGGCGATGGCCGCACGGATTTGTCTGTCTGGCGTGGTTACAACACCGAATGGGTGATCCAGCGCAGCAGCGATAGCAGTGCGCTAACGGTTTCGTGGGGCGCTTCTTACGCGCCATATTTCGATAAACCGGTGGCGGCTGATTATGACGGGGACGGCAAAACCGACATCGCGGTCTGGCGTCCAAACGAAGGCAACTGGTACATCCGCAACAGCGGCAATGGTTCAGTTCGCGTCGAACAGTGGGGCCAAGCGGGCGACACACCGGTGCCGGGCGATTATGACGGCGACGGCAAAGCCGATTTGGCGGTTTGGCGTGGCTCGGCGTCGTTGTGGCGCATCAAGCAAAGCTCGAACGGCCAAGAGAAACAGATTGTCTGGGGGGCGTCGTATGCGCCGTATTTCGATACGCCGGTGCCTGCGGATTATGACGGCGACGGCAAAACCGACGCGGCTGTCTGGCGTGGTAACACCACCACCTGGTACATCCTGCGCAGTTCCGATAGCGGCGTGCAACAGGTGAGCTGGGGATCGTCGAATGCGCCGTATTTCGATGTCCCGGTGCCAGCCGATTACGACGGCGACGGCAAAGCCGATGTTGCCGTTTGGCGCGGCAATACCACGATCTGGTACATCCGTCGCAGCCAGACCAACAATCCGCTGGAAGTGTCGTGGGGCGCGTCTTATGACCCGTACAATGACGTGCCGACGCCGGGCGATTATGACGGCGATGGCCGTACGGATGTCGCGGTTTGGCGTTCATCGTTGGCGGATTGGTATGTGATCCGCAGCGGCAGCGGCACGGTTCTCTATCAGAACTGGGGCTTGCCGGGCGACACGCCGATTCCACGGTAGTGGCATTTGCCTAGGCAGAAAAACAGGGGCGGAAAAAGAGTGTGAATCTTTTTCCGCCCCTAATTTTTTGCCGGAAACTGTAGCGTCTCTTTTGGTCTTACCGGCGCACCTGTTTGGTGAGCGGCGCATTGGCCAGCGACAGTTCACAGAGCGGATCGTCGAATTTGAGTTCCTGGCTGACGTCGTTGGGCAAGCGCGGGTTGTTTTCGGAGTTATCCAGATACGCAACGATTTCGATGCGCGTGCCTTTGGGCAGTGACACAGGCTTTTTGAACACGTAAGCCGGTTGCCAGTCATAGCGATATTCGCGCGCGATCAGCAGGACTTCGACAGAACCATCCGGGCGATGGGCTGACGCTTCCAGAAACTTGGCAAAGGGAAACAGGCGCGGACGCAGCGCCACCGCCTGGGCCGTTTGCGGCACAGTGTAAGACGCTTGCAGCCGATAGTTCTCGGCATTGGCAGGAATCGTCACGGCGGGCGATTTGATGGCCACATCGCGCACGGCTTTGCTGGTGTTGGCCGGGGCAAAATACAGCGCCAGACGGCTGCGATCTGCGGCGGCTTCGCCATTTTTGTGATACCGGATTTTGAGCACGATCTGAGCATCAGCGGGCAGGGAACGGCCAAAGCCTGCGGGCAGTCGCGTTGACGCCTGACCGGGAACCCAATTGCCCAGGGATTCGCCTGCTATGGCGCAGGCAGACAACCGCACGTTTGGTGGCACAACGTCTTCTTTGGCCAAAAAGAACGCCGCGTGATAGACGATATTTCCATTGCCCGGCTGAAAATCCAGCGCGCTCAGCCAGCGCGTTTGTTTGAGTCCGGTTGGCAACACGAAACAACGTTCTTCGTCATCTCCGTCAGCCGCAATTTGCGCTTCACTGTCAGGTTGCAACAGTAAATCCGGCTGTCCCAACGGCCAGGTTTTTCCTGCCAGTCGTTGTTCGATTAATTCCTTGGGATAGTCTTTGGCGTCGCCGCGCGGAGCGCCGCCTTCAATCCACGAAGTCAGCAACTCAATGTCGCGTTGTGACAGGCTGTAATCGTGTTGAAAGCTGCCGTAGCCCTTAACGGCCTGAAACGGCATCATCCGCTTTTCCAGCACTTCTTCCTTGATGGCTTTGGCCCAGGGACGTGCTTCTTCATAGGTGGTGAGCGGAATATCAGCTTTGATTTTGCCGGGCGCGTGACAGGCCAGGCAATTACGCTCCAGGATGCGAATGACTTCTTTGTTGAACATGACCTTGGTCGTGATGGGTTCGTGAGTGCGTGCGACTCGTGGCAACGCGACCAAAGCCGCGAGCAAGGTCAACCCAATGAGGGAAACTCGTAAGCGACGGAGCATGATGTTTACTGGTGCAGGTGTTGACGCCGATGTGTTGTTTGAACTTCAGACTAGAAAAGACCGAACAGTGACGTGACGAGCGGCAATAGCAGACCGGCGACAACCAGCAGCACGATCACCCAGAGCACGGTCTTGACGAATTTTTCGTTGCGCATAATTCGATTCCGCAAACAGCATAGGCCGCCGAAGCGTGGGATTCAACGTCGTTTCACGATTGTTGGTCGCGAAGCGACGCGTCCGTTGCCCGGGCGGCCTATGCGAAAAAACGCCGTGGCTGAGCCGCGTTATTGCTGACCGCCGGAAGAACTGCTGGCGGCCATCGGTTTGGCGCTGTTGCTGCCGTCGTAGTAATAGCTCAGCCAGCCGATCATCATTTCTTCCCAGGTTTGATCGCCCCATTTCACGTCTTTGGTGGGATCAGGGTTGAACTTGTTGTTCGCTGAGTTGTCGTAATGCGCCGTGCATTCGATCTTTGTGCCTTTGGGAATCGCCACCGGTTCTTTGGGCACGTAATAGGTTTGCCAGTTGAAGTCGTATTTCGGTACGTTCAGCAGGATTTTCGAGGTGCCGTCGGGATAGATGGCTTTGACCTCGAAATCTTTGCCGCGCAAGTGCATATGCGGCATGAAGCTGACAACGTGGGCTTCTTCGTTAAACACGTAGGTGGATTTGACTTCGTGATTGGGCGCGCCCGCCGGAATCGTAAAGCGCATGTTCAACACCGGACGCGTGAAGACCTGATGCTTGGGCGCTTCCTTGGCATATTTCAAACCGATAGTCGTGACGTCTTTGGTGGCCGTGCCGTTGGGCGTGTAATGCATCTGGAAGCGCAGAATTGAACCTGCGGGAACTTTCTTAGCGTGGCCGGGCAAAAAGCGCGCAGGCTGTTCGCCGGGAGCAAATCCCGCGAGCAAGTTGCCATCGGTGCGTGATGCGTTTTTCGGGTCTTGGATGAAAACGATCACGTGATGCACGGCGGCACGGCCCGTGCTGCGAATTTCGGCGGCGGTAATCCAGCGGTCTTCTTTGAAATTCGTCGGAACGGTCAGGTACTGATACGCCACTACGCCTGTGGCCGGAACGGTTTGTTCCGAGATGGAAAAGGTTTCGTCGGGTTGGCCAATTGCCCAGCCATCAGGAAATTTCGGGGCTGCGGGCATTTCTTTCGGATTGCCTTCTTTGGCTCCGCCGTCTACCCAGGCGGTGATGGTTTCGATCTCTTTACCTGACAAGCGGCGGTCATTCAGCCACTGGCCGTGTTTTTCGTCAGCGTGCCAGGGCGGCATTTCTTTGCTGACAACCTGTTCTTTGATGGACTTGGCCCAGGGGCGCACGTCTTTGTAACTCAACACCGAAAACGGCGCGATTTCGCCGGGCCGATGACATTCGGCGCAGCTTTTGAACAGAATCGGCGCAACGTCTTTGCTGAATGTGACGTTTTTAGGCGCGGGTTCGGTGCGATTCGCGTTGGTCGTTGACAATGTTATGGCGCCACAAAGCGCCAACGCCGTCACCAACAAAATTGCTTTTCTCTTCATCATTCACCTCTTGCTAGGGAGTAGGTTTAGGTCTTCAGATCAGTCGTTGCTTGGTTGGTCATAACGGGGCAGGGCGGATGATCATTCGCCCTGCCCCTACGAATTTATTGATTCTCGCCGCTGCCGCTGCCAGACGCTGCCGCCGGTTTCAGCGGTTTGCCATCCACAGTGTAATCAATCCAGCCGATGGTCATCTCTTCGTAGGTCGGGTCGCCCCAACGAATGTCTTTTTTCGGATCGGGATTGAATTTGTTTTTGGCCGAATTGTCCCAAGTCGTGGTGACCAGAATTTTCGTGCCTTTGGGAATGGCGATGGGATTCTTGGCGTAATAGACGATCTGCCAGTTGAAGTCATATTTCGGCACGTTACAGAGCACTTCTTTGCGTCCGTCGGGATAAAACGCCTCGAACTTCATCGAACTGCCGCGCATGTGCAGGTGCGGCATAAACGTGACGAAATGCATGTCTTCGCGCACTGTCCAACAAGCGGTGGCCGTATGGTTTTCCGCGCCCGCCGGGATTTTGAAATAGTGATTGGCGATGCCTTTGGTTTTCAGTTCTTTGGTTGGCGGCGCTTTGGCCAGAATCAGCCCAACCGACGAAAGGTCTTTTTCTTCGCCGGTTACACCGAGGAAGGTCGAATAGTGCATCTGGAAAATCAGCTTTGAGCCTGCGGGAATCTTTTTGACCGTGCCTGTGGGCCAATTGGCCTGATTCATTCCGGGCGCATATCCGGCCAACAACGAACCTCCGTCATCCGATCCGCTGCCGTCGCGAAACACGCCGCCGCCGCCACTGGGTGTGGCACAACCGTCGTCATATACCGGAACATCGGCTTTGACCTTGGTCAGCGAATTGTCCTCATAAAAGATCAGGTTCTTTTCCATATGCTCGCGCATCTTCTTCATCTGTTCCGGCGACATTTTGGGCGCGTTGGCCTGCGGTGACGGCGGTTTCACAAACGCAATGATGTGATGCACGATGCGACGATTGCCGGGACGGGCTTCAGCCAATTGCACCCAAACGTCTTCCTTGAAACCAGGATCAACTTCGAAGTACTGGATTTCATCCGGTGCGCCTGGTTTGAGCTGGTACTCTTTGGGCATCGGAATCACGACATCGGGTTTGCCAATGGACCAGCCGTCGGTGAATTTGGGTGCGGGCGGCAAGTCTTTGGGATTGCCTTCAGGAGCGCCCGCGTTGACCCAGGACACAATGGTTTCAATCTCAGTCTGGTTCAAGCGCCGATCATTGGCCCACTGTCCAATGTGCGGATCAGCGTGCCAGGGCGGCATTTCGCGGTTGACGACCTTTTCCTTGATGGATTTGGCCCAAGGACGCACTTCCTTGTAGGTCATGGTCGAGAACGGCGCGGCTTCGCCTGCGCGATGGCATTCGGTGCAATTCTTGTGGAAGATCGGCGCCACGTCTTTGCTAAACGTGACGGTTTTGGCCGGACTGTTTGCGCTGCCTGCAGGAAGTAAGCACAGGCTGGCGACAAAAGCCGTTGCAAGCGAGCAGAGAATGGTCAGGGTGCGCAACACGGCTTGGAACTCCTTGCTATGAAATGGTCGAACGTTGAATCGTACGCGCCTGGTTACGCGGTTGTGGCGAGTGTCAGGCCAGCCAGCGGGAGAGTCACGGGCTGACCTGACGTCGCACATTACGCGTGAGCGCGCATCATTGCTTCATCGCCGTCGTCTTGGGCAACGGCTGATTGTCAATCGTGTAATCAATCCACCCGATCATCATTTCGTCATACGTCGGATCGCCCCAGCGTACGGCTTTGGTCGGATCGGGGTTGTATTTGTTTTTCGTCGAATTGTCGAAGGTCGAAGTCACCAGAATCTTCGTGCCTTTGGGCAATGCGACAGGCTTTTGCGCGTAATACACCGTTTGCCAGGAAAAGTCATATTCCGGCACGTTCAGCAACACTTGCTTGCCGCCGTCGGGTAAAAAGGCTTCGATCTTTTGCGACTTGCCACGCAAATGCAGATGCGGCATGAACGTCACAATATGAATGTCGTCAGGCGTCGTCCAGCAGGCAGTGACCGGGAAATTGTCTGTGCCCGGCGGAATCATAAAATGGTTGTTAGAGATGCCGCGCGTAAAGAGCTGTTTTTGCGGCGGGGTTTTCGCAAAGATCAAGCCAATGCTGGAGCGGTCTTTTTGTTCGCTGCCCGCCACTTTGGAATAGTGCATCTGGAACATGATCTTGGCGCCCGCCGGAATCTTTTTGACCGTGCCGGGTTCCCAAATCGCCTGATTCATGCCGGGCGCATAACCACAAAGCAATGTGCCTGCTTCTTCTGACGAACGGCCACGGCGGGCCGATTCGGGAATGGCGCAGCCGTCGTTATAGACCGGCGCATCCATCTTCACGCGTTGCAGGAATCCGTCACGATAGAAGATGGATTCTTTTTCCATGCGTGCGCGCAGCTTTTGCAGTTCTTCCTTGCTCAGATTCGGGCGCGGTCGTGCGTCTTTGCTGGGGGGCACGATGAAGGCGATGATGTGATGCACGATCTTGCGATTGTCGGGCCGCGCTTCCGCCATTTGCACATACTTGTCTTCGGTAAAACCCGGATCCACTTCAAAGTACTGATACTCATCAGGGCCGGACGCCGCCAGCGTGTAGGCTTCGGGCATCGGGATGATCAAATCGGGTTTGCCGATCGCCCAGCCGTCGGCGAATTGCGGCACAGGCGGCAGGTCTTTGGCATTGCCTTCTTTCGCGCCGCCTTCGACCCAGGTGCTGATGGTTGCGATTTCTGCCGGAGACAATCGCCGATCATTGGCCCACTGGCCAACGTGTGGATCAGCATGCCAGGGCGGCATGGTGCGATTGACGACTTTTTCGCGGATGGATTTGGCCCAGGGACGAACGTCCTTGTAACTCAGCACGGAAAACGGCGAGGCTTCGCCGGGCCGGTGACACTCGGCACAATTTTTGAAGAAGATCGGCGCGACGTCTTTGCTAAACGTCACGTTCTTGCCCGCTGCCGATTTGCTCGAATTGGTATCGGCCTGACTTGTCGGCAACAGGAATACTGCGCCTGCCAGCAACAAGAGGGAAGCAAGGGAATAGGCCCTGCGTTTCATGGTTATCACCTTTCCTTGAAGTTGAGAGGGTGAGCGGGAGAGCGAGCGAGAGGTTCTCACCTTCAAGTCTGGTTGCCCGTGGCCCAAAGACGCTGCCTTGCGAGAGATGTTGGCGACGCTTCAGACCGTTTTACACGCGAGAATACAGTGACCCGAAATGCAGCACAGACTGCGAGTCGAAACGAATCGCAGTCTGTGCTTAAGGTTGGAACAAATTGCCGACGACGGTTTATTGTCCGCTGCCAGCCGAAGGAGTTGCGTCTTTGACGCGTTTGGCACGCGTTTGGCCGATGACAGCTTCGACCACTTCGCCCTTGTCGTTTTTGACAATCAGCAAATCCGCATCGCCATTCTTGAGTGCAAACTGCGTGTCCGACGTCGGATAGAATTCCATGCGGCTGCGCATCGGAATCGTCACGAACAGGGAACTGCCTTCGCGCGTGACATTGGCAAAGATGCCCGGCATCACTTCATATTTGCCGGTGTAAGAATCCAGGACTTTCGGATCCACCTGTGCCAGCGGCGGCATTTCCGTCACGTAATCCACGAAGCCCAGCATCATTTCGTCATAGGTCGGTTCTCCATAACGAACGTCCTTGGTCGGATCAGGATTGAATTTGTTCTTCGCCGAATTGTCGAAATACGCCGTGACCATAATGCGGCTGCCTTTGGGCAAACGCTTCGGCTCTTTCAGGATGTAGTTGGTCTGCCAGGCGAAATCGTATTTCGACACGCTCAGCAGCACTTCCGACTTTCCATCCGGATAGTAGGCCTTGTATTCCATAGATTTGCCGCGCAAATGCATGTGCGGTTCAAGACCATAAAGCGTCGTATCGCGGCGCAGTGTGCGGCACGCCGTCACGCGGTGATTTTCAGCACCCGCCGGAATCTTGAAGAACATGTTGCCAATGGAATTGGTGGTGACCAGCCGTTGCGGCGGTTCCTTGGCGAACACCAAACCAACCATGGAGCGGTCTTTTTCCACAGCGTTTCCGCTCAAGGTTTGGTTGGAATAGTGAATTTGGAAGCGAATCGAAGAGCCCGCCGGAACTTTGCGTGCCGTGCCAGGCGCGTAAATGTCAGCGTTACGTCCGGGCGCATAGCCGACAAGCAGGTTGTCAGTACCGCCACGACGTGCGCCTTCCGCACAACCGTCGTCTTCGACCGGTTGCTCGGGTTTCATGCGCATCAGGAAACCGTCACGATAGAACGGCGAGTTCTTGAGTTGCGCTTCCATCGCTTTGTAGCGCTGGTCCGCAGTCATTTTGCCCATGTTGGGCTGACCGGGCGGCACGATGAAAGCGATGATGTGGTGAACGATTTTGCGATTGCCGGGCCGGGCTTCGGCCATTGAGATGTATTTGTCTTCCGTGAAATTCGTCGACACGTCGAAATACTGATATTCATCCGCGCCCGCTTTGTAGCTGTATTCTTCCGGAATCGGAATCACCACGTCCGGCGTGTTGATGTTCCAGCCTTCGGTAAATTTGGGCGCAGGCGGCAGATCCTTGGGATTGCCTTCGGCAGCGCCTCCGTCAACCCAGGCCACGATCGCGTCAATTTCTTTTTGCGACAGCGAACGGTTGTTGCTGAATTCTCCGGCGTGCGGATCAGCGTGCCAGGGCGGCATGGTGCGGTTGGCAACTTTTTCTTTGATGGATTTGGCCCAGGGGCGCACGTCCTTGTAATTCAAGGTCGAAAACGGCGCGCTCTCGCCGGGACGATGACACTCAGCGCAATTCTTGTTGAAGATCGGCGCAATGTCTTTGCTAAACGTCACGCCTTTTGCGGCAGATTTGTTGACTGCACTGCTGTTGCTGGTCAGCAGCAAACCGACAGTGAGACAAATCGCGGCGGCGATGGTCAAGGAGAGACTTCTTCGCGGCATTAGGAAAACTCCTTCTCTGGCATGTGTGGTCGAAGTAGATGATGCACAAACAGGAACCGAGGCAAGCAACGGCTCCGGCGCGGAATTTACGGGCAAAGAAAACGACTGTCAAGCCGTTTTGTCCAAGCATTTCAAGGACTTCGCGGGATTCTGACCGGCGGGTCAAGTTAATTAGTTGACCGGTCAGACAGTTATTCGATTTTCGCTGAATGAGCGTTCAATCATTTTTTTGTTGGTCTTCAGGATGTCACCCGCCAGCCTCACCGATAATTACGAACGAAAGCACGTCGTGAGACGCACTTTTTCGTGCCAATCTGTTTTTGCCGCGACACATTTTCAGTTCTTACTTGCGCTGAGTTCATTGTCCGGCAAATCAAGAAGCTTTCTTGCCGGACAATGAACAACGCAGAATAAGAAGTGATGGACGTGTCGGGGGCGTTTGCCGGGTTAATTGGGCCGATGATCGAAACTCAGTTTGCGTATGCGGTCATCGAGCTGTCGTTGTAATGCTTCGCGTTCGCTGCGCAGACGTTTTTCTTCCTGCCGCAACCGTTCGAGCTGGTCTTCGCCTTGCGAGATTTTGCCGACGTACCGTTGCACAAGTTGTTTTTCTTCTTCGGTTTTGCCCAGCGCACGCAGATTTTCGCGCATGCGTTCCTGGTCTTTGGCGATGGTGTTGATTTCTGTTTGTTTTTCGCCGAGCTGTGTTGCCAGTTGCACCAATTGCGCTTTGGTTTCGGTGATGCCTTCCAGCGCCTGTTTCATTTGGGGCGTCAGGTAATTCGATTTCACGTAAATCTGGATGTCATTGGTCGTGATGTTCGAAATGGCAAAGGTGCTGACTTCGGGCAGCTCTTCGGTAATGACAAATTGGGTGGTTTGGTTGGGCGGCACGGTTACTTTGAAACGGTGATATTTCTCGGTTGTTTCGATCGGTTTGGCGGTTTTGACCAAACGCCACTTGCTGTCGTTGTCGTACGGATGTTCGAGATACACGGTTTTGACGCGGTTGGTCAGATTGTTTAGCGCGTAGGTGGTGGTTTTGGTTTGCTGATAATGCACGCGCAATTCGCCATTCAGCATTTCGGTGCGAAAAGCTTTTTGGTCTTCTTCATCTTCTTCGACCGTGACGCGGCAGCCCAAATCCACGGCATAGGTGATAAAGCGTTTTTCGCCGGGTTTGACGCGTCCCAGCAGCGCTTCACCGGCATAAGTGTCGTTTTCGATGATGGTCAGCGGGCCGCTTTCGAGCGTCAGGTTGGTCGTGTTGTGCAAATACAGCGCGCTCATCGGATTTTGCTCGCGGACTTCCTGATTGTAGAGAGACACCGATTCGCCTTCGATGGGATTTTGCAAAATCGGAATCAAGGCAGAGCTATTGCGCTTGATCGTGACTGGATGTCCGATCCGATATTCAAACAATTCGCCGATGTCTTGTGTGTCAACATCGGCTTCGACGCCGGAATCTTCTTCGCGCATGACTGCTCCGGCAGAAAGCTTCGCCAGATTGAATGCGTTGCGGCCATTGATCGCCCTATCAGAAACAACAGAGACACTTTCGCTGACCGAGCCGACTTCGAGGGTGAAGTTGTTTTGCGCCAAAGAACCAGAGGCCAGATGGACGCGTTCCAGCGTGTTGCTTTTGAAACCGGTGCTTTCTGCGCGGATTTGGTAGGTTCCGGCGGGCAGGCCACGCAATTGATAGCGGCCTTCTGCATCAGTGTTAGCGGTCAGTTGTGCCCCAGTGCCATTTTGCGTGACGCGGATCAGCGCATTCCGAATTACCGCTCCTTGTCCGTCCGTGACCACGCCGGTCAGGCTGCCGCCGCCGCGTCCGACAAATCCGAGCGTTGTGCCTGCGGCGGCTTGCGGAGTTGTGGGCGCGACAGAAATGTCTTCGGGCATGCCGATGACCGGCCGTTTTTTGTAGCGCGGCTGCTGTAAATCCTGAATGAACGAAATCGGCGCGCCCGAAACCAGCGAGAGCGTGACGTCGTTCCAATCCTCATCCTGCACGTTGTCAACCACGGCCCAACCCTGCAAAAACGGTTTTGCCTTGGCGTCGAGCACTACGCGATAAGTGGTTTTCCAGATCGGGGCCTCGACAACATAGCTGACAAACAGATCGCGCGTGCCTTCGCCGTTGGCAGAGATGGTCAGCTTGCGCAGGTTTTTGTGAATCGTGGATTGCAAGATGCCCAGGTATTGATCCAGGTCTTCGCGGATTTTGGCGTCAAGCAATTTGATGCCGCGAATTTGATCCAGCGCGATGCTGCGCAATTCGCCGCCATCACTGATCAATACCAATTCCTGCAACTCGGTTTTTTCTGCGCCTTGCAAGCGAGCGCGTTTTTCGATGCCGACGATTGCGCCCGTGAGCGGTTGCACAGCGGCAGCGCCCGAACGGATTTCGACGCGCGCGCCTTTCAGTTGTCCGAGCAAGCTGGTCAGCCCAAACTGATTGCTGCTGTCCAAATTGATGCCAAATTCATCCAGCCGACGTTCGACGGGTTTGGCTGAGTCAAAGGTGACAGACGAGATTTTGCCTTTGTTGAGATCGAGCACGACCAGGGATTTGAGCACATCGTTCATTTGCGCTGCGTCGAACAGAAAACTGACCTGACTGTCGCCGCTGATTTTGCCTTGGCGCTCGAAATAGCCTACGCCGTGTTTGTAAAGCGTGACGCGTTTGAGCGGTGGCGGATTGTTGTCGGTTTGCGCTTGTCCAAACAGGCTGAGCGTGAATGCGAGACACACTGCGGCCAGACACACCAATAGATGCTTCTTCATAAAACCTCCTGCGTAAAAACAAAGAAACCTTAGGTCGGGGTCGTGAGTGACATTTGGCTAGGTTGGTTTACTGTCTACTTCATCCGCAGCGAAGGAAGAACGGCGACCCACAGGGGACTTGCAGCAAATAGATATCGCAATTGTCTATCGCCCAGCGGCGGGGAGACAGCTCTCTGCCGCGCTTTGTAAAAGTTTCGTAATACCTGTCAAAACAAGCGGTTAAGTGGGATTCTCAGGTTGTCGCTGCGCAGGTGAGCACGTACCATCTCGGTAGAATTTTGGGTTTGGCATTTGCGAATTACCAGATGGTTTTGGGTGCCCCCCGACGAACAATTTCCAGGAGACAGTGAATGAAATACGACGCAAACGTTATCAAATCTACTGCCACGCCCCCGCGCTGGCAGGACTTGGTCAAGGAATATCAAACCCCCGACCTCACGCGCAGCATCCTGCAAATTTGCAATACCTTCCTGCCGCTCGTTGCGCTTTATTACGCGATGTATTTGAGCTTATCCGTTTCTTATTGGCTGACGATGTTGTTGGCGTTTCCGACGGCGGGATTGGTGACGCGCCTGTTCATCATTCAACACGATTGCGGGCACGGTTCCTTTTTCAAATCTGCGCGCGCCAATGATTTGGTTGGCACGTTGTGCGGTTTTGTCACGCTGATTCCGTATTATCAATGGCGTCACGAACACGCTATCCATCACGCAACCTCGGGAGATTTGGCGCGGCGCGGTGTGGGCGACATTACGACGTTGACCGTCGCCGAATACAAAGCGCTTTCGCCGTGGGGCCGCTTTTCCTACCGTATCTATCGCAATTCGTTGGTGATGTTGCTGATCGGTCCGTTTGTCATCTTTGGGTTGAATTCTCGTTTGGTGGGGAAACATGCCGGCAAACGTGAACGCAATGGGGTGTATTTGACCAATCTGGCAGTGGTTTCGGTTTGGGTTTTGTTGTCGTATCTGATCGGCATTAAGGCGGTGGTTTCAATCTGGTTGCCGACGTTTATGATTTCAGGCGCGGCGGGAGTTTGGCTGTTTTACGTCCAGCACCAATACGAAGGCACTTATTGGCAGCGCGGCGGCGAGTGGGATTATGCGACAGCGGCCTTGATGGGCAGTTCGTATTTCAAACTGCCGCGTGTATTGCAATGGTTTTCGGGCAACATCGGCTTCCACCACATCCACCATCTGAGCCCGAAGATTCCCAACTACAAATTGGAAGATTGCCACAAGAAGACGCCTCTATCGCAGGAAGTCAAAGTCTTGACGATGCGCACCAGTTTGCGCAGCGCAGGCTTGAAATTGTGGGACGAAGACCGGCAACGTATGGTGCGGTTTAACGAAGTGTAAGCCGGGGAATTCAAACTTGTCGGGAAAAACAAACGGCCTGACAGCCTACGAAAGCGTAGGCTGTCAGGCCGTTTCCTTGTTTGCCAAGCGCTAGCGGATCAACTGTGCGCCGGTGCGAAAGGCTTTGGTAAATTCCGCCAATCCGTGCGAGCCGCCGTTGACCAGACGACGGGCTTTGGCCAGATCGTTTTGGCTCAGCGCTTCACGAATGGCGCGCTCTTTGTCTTTGAGAAAGTCGGCCAGCAACAAGGCCGCGATTTGCGACGAATTGGCCAGATCAGGATTGTCGAGCAATTGCAGGCCCAAACCGATGCGTTGGCCATACCGTTCGTAATTGTTGCGTCCGGTTAACTGGATAAAGCCGCGTCCTTTGAAATCGGCGCCATCGTTCGGGCCGCGATTGCCCAAATCAGCGCGAAAATCATATTTGTCAAAAAACGGTGGTGTGCCAGGCAACGTCGTGTTGAATTTCGAGACGGCTTCGCTGATGGGCAAAAAGCTTGCGGTCTCGGCGCGAATGGTTGCCAACGCCATCAAGACCATGTCTTTGTCTGCCAACTCGTTCTTTTCGAGCGCACTCAGCACAAACGGCAAGTGGGTTTCGATGTTGGTGCGCGGCGTGCCCGGAAAGATACGCAGCACCAAGTCCACCGTGACCTGCGGAATGACCGAAACGGCAGACAGAAAGTCAGAGTCTGAAATCAGACCCAACGCACGTTGCGTTGACGGACCAACCACACCATCAGCCACCAACCCCCGGCTGCGTTGAAACGACACGACGGCGGTGCGCGTATTGCCGCCAAATGCTCCATCCGGGGTTCCGCAAGGAAAGCCGAAGAGGTTCAACTGTTGCTGCAATTGTTTGACATCGGGTCCTTTGTCCCCTTGCTTTAACGTCCGCATCCGTTAACTCCTTTGTTCTGCATCTGTGCTGCTGTCAGCCGGTGCCTGTTGTTGCTGGCGGTATTCTTCCAGCAAGGTTTGCATAATGTCGGAAAAAGTCCAGTTTGGGTCCAGTTGCGGGTCTGCTTGCATACGGCGATCAAATTCCGCATACGCGCGCGGCCTTGCCCAGGCAAAAAAATGCGCCAGTTCGCGGTCAATCTCTGGCATGAATAGAAATCCTCAAAGTGATTGAATTGACTGAAATTGCGTCTCGCGAAAACCGCCGCGATTCTGTGGCTTTGCTCTGATGCTGTCAAGCTGGCCTTTGCTTGCTTCTGACCCGTCTGACCTGATAGCGTGCGCGCGTTTTCCACGGCAATTTCGCGCGCGTTTCCGGCGCACGCAGTTGGCAAAATTGATCCTGACTTTTCCCGACAAGGAGGCGCATATGCGTTTGCGAAACGCTGGTTGGCGGCTTGGTTGTGTTTTGGTCTTGCTGGCCTTGCCTTGCGTCAGCCTGGGCCGCGCGCAATTTGGCAGCTTGAGTGACAGCAAGATCGTCGCCGGGTTGAAAGAAGCGTTGCAGATCGGCGCAGGCAACGCGGTGAATCTGACCGGGCGGCTGGACGGATTTTTCAAAAATGCGGCGATCAAGATTTTGTTGCCCAAACAGTTGGAAACCGTTGGCAAAGGATTGCGCGCCGTCGGCCAGGGCAAGATGGTGGACGAGTTTGTGTTAAGCATGAACCGCGCCGCCGAAAAGGCTGCGCCGCAAGCGCGCAAATTCTTTGTGGACGCGATCAAAGAGATGACGTTTGACGACGCGCGCAAGATTCTGACGGGCGGCGACACCGCCGCGACCGAATATTTCAAAGAGAAAACCGCTGACAAAATTGCCACGGCGTTTCGCCCGATTATCGAAACGGCGATGAACGATGTCGGCGCGACGCGGCAATACAAAGAGCTGACCGGACGCGTGCGCAATTTGCCGTTTGTGCGCACAGAGTCGCTGGACATTGACGATTACGTCGTTAACAAATCGCTCGACGGGTTGTTTTATATGGTCGGCGAAGAAGAGAAGAAGATTCGCAAAAATCCGGCTGCGCGCGTGACCAGCATCCTGCGCGAAGTCTTTGGCCGCCGCCGCTAATTGTTTGCATTTGTAACTGCTCAGGGGAAATGAAACTGAGATTGCGGAACAGCCGGAAATGACGGAATGGACGCAAATTTTTCCGGTCTCTGTTCCGTTTGTTCAGTCGTTTTCGCTGGCCTGAGCAGTTACCCGCATTTACCATTTTGGAGAATCCCCGATGAATCGCTTGTTGCTTTTGTTGGTCGTGCTCGTGGTGGGCGGTTTGGCCTGGCGTGAAGTCGCGCCTGTGGCTGCCAAACCGGAGTTGAAAGTCGGCGCTGCGGCTGTTGTCGTGACGCCGTTTGGCGCGCATCCGGAATGGGATGGCCAAATCACGGCCACTGGCGTTTGGGGCGAGAAGTTCGACGACCAGAACGGAAATGGCAAATGGGACGGCGGCGAACCGTTTGAAGACGACCCCGGCAACACCGAACTCGATCGCAGTTCCAAAAACAAATACGATGGCATTTATCTGGCCGGGTTTGGTGACAAGCGTCTGGCGACAGGCAAACACGACGACCTATGGGCGCGCACGATCGTGCTCGAATACGGCGCAACACGCATTGCTATCGTGGCGATTGATTTCATCGGGTATTACTCCGAAGCGAGTTATTACGGGCTGAATCACATTCAGAAACAGCTCGATCCGAAGCTGGGCGTGCAAGAAATTTTGCTGGCTTCGACGCACAGCCACGAAGGCCCGGACACCATCGGCCCCTGGGGAGACGGCCCGCTCAAGGACGGCAAGTATCCGAAATATCTGCGCTTTCTCGACAAACAGATTGCCAAAAGCATTACGCAGGCGGCGAGCAGTTTACAGCCCGCGCGCATCAAGCTGGGGCAAACCAATCCGCAATTGTCGCCCAGCCTGGTCGGCATGCAGACGCGCACCAGCGGACGTCCGCCCAAATTCTTTGACGAAGAGTTGCGCGTGATGCAGTTCGTCGGCAAAACGAATCAGACCATCGCCACGCTGATTAACTGGAATACGCATCCCGAATCCATGGAGGATAAAAACACCCTGCTGACGTCAGATTTTCCGCACGCGATCCGGCAATCTGTCGAGCAGAAATACGGTGGCACGGCTGTTTTCATCAACGGCGCGATTGGTGCGGCAGAGATCATCGGCGACACCAACACCAAAAATAACGACCGCATACGATTTGACGGCAAAGATTTCCCGCTGAACGCAAACAGCAATCGTCCGGTCTTTACGTTTGAACGCACCGAAGCCATTGGCCGTGACGTGGCCAAAGCCGCCAGTGAAGCTTTGACGCGCGGCGAATGGAGCAAATCCGGCGTGCTGGAAGTGCGCAAAGCCGATTTGCGGTTGCCGATGGACAATCAGGGGTATCAGTTTCTTTCGCGCCTGGGCGTGCTCGACACGATGACGCCATCCCAGGAAGGTTCGCCGCAGGAAGTCAAAACCACCATCTATGCTTTGCGACTGGGCGACGCTCAGATCGTGACCTCGCCCGGCGAACTGTTTCCCGAGGTTTTTTACGGTGTGGCGAAATACAAACGCACTGATTGCCCGCAAGCCGACACCGGCGCACCCGCAGAGCCTTCGATTCGCGATGCGATGACGGCGAAATACCGGTTTATGTTCGGATTGTGCCCGGATGAATTCGGCTATCTGGTGCCGCGATATGACTGGCGGCGCGAACCGCTTGATTTGAAAAAGATGGACCTCAAACAGTCCGTGGATCCATGCAAAGCGAATGGTGTTCCCAACCATTATCACGAGACCAATTCTGCCAGTTCGGTGCTGGCTCCGGCCTCTGCGTGCGTAACGGTGGCATTGTTGACAGGGAAAGTTCCGGCAGATGCCGCTTGCCGGGATGTGGCGCAGTACTCTGAATTTGTGCGCGGCCTGTCAAAAAGCGCGGCGCGCAAGTAAGTCCAACACCGTTGTCGCAAAATGAGCGTCGGTGTGATCGGGTTGGCTCTTGCGCTTGCCCGCGACATCTCTGACAATCGCAATTCAATTCCGACTTCAACATCAATTCACGCAACACAGAATTTGTTTTGCGCCGCTGGCGGCGCAGCGCGTAGCAGCGCGCGTTTTCCGGCTCATTCCTGACAGGGAAGCGCGCCGCAATTCAACCGCAAAAGAGAGAGAATGCATGCATCGTAAGTTCATCGCAATCGCAGGCGTGGCCGTCATCGGTCTGGCTATGCTGGCGCACACCGTGTGGGCGCAAACGAAACAGAAAGGCAGTGCTTCTGCCAAACCGCAACGCATCGTGATTCAGCCGAATGGCTTGCCCAAACCGTTCCATTCCGAATCCGTGCGCAATCCACCCAAAGTCGTCGCCCAGCCGAACGGCGCATCGTTGTCAGTGCCCGCAGGCTTCAGCGTCAGCGTGTACACCGAAGGCGATTACCAGAATCCGCGTTGGATCAAACAAGGGCCGAATGGCGATCTGTTTTTGGCCGATTCGCGCAAGAATGAAATCTATTTGCTGCGCGACAGCAACAAAGACGGAAAAATTGATAACGCGACGGAACGGTTTACCTTTGCCACGGGTTTGAAGATGCCGTTTGGCATGGCGATTCAAAAAGTCGGCGCGGAAACGTATTTTTACGTTGGCAACACCGATTCGATCGTGCGGTTCAAATACCAGATCGGCCAGACCAAGCTCGAAGGCGCGCCGGAAAAATTGCTTGATTTGCCGGGCGGCGGTCATTGGACGCGCGACATTCTTTTCAGCAAAGACGGCAAGAAGATGTACGTTTCGGTTGGCTCATTGTCGAACGTCAACGAAGGCGAACCAGCCGTGCGCGCCGCCATCAACGAATACAATCCCGACGGCACAGGCCATCGTATTTTCGCTTCCGGCATCCGCAACCCGGTCGGACTGGCCTGGAATCCGGTCAACGGCGAATTGTGGACGGCGGTGAATGAGCGCGATTTGCTCGGTGATGATCTGGTGCCGGAATACGCCACGTCGGTAAAAGACGGCGGCTTTTATGGCTGGCCGGATTGTTACATGGGGCAAAACCCCGACCCGCGTGTGAAAAATCCGCGCGCCGATCTGGTCAAGCGTGCCCTCGTGCCTGATGTGTTGATCGAACCGCACTCGGCGGCGTTAGGCATCGTGTTTTACACCGGCAAGATGTTTCCGGCGGAATATCAAGGCGACGCGTTTGTCGCGTTGCACGGCTCGTGGAATCGCAAAAATCGCAGCGGCTACAAAGTCATTCGCATTCCGTTTGCGAAAGGCAAACCCGAAGGCGGCTACGAAAACTTCCTGACCGGCTGGTTGCCAGGCGAAGACTCTCCTGAAGTCTGGGGCCGTCCTGTGGGCGTCACAATGATCAACGATGGTTCTTTGTTGGTCGTGGATGACGGCGGCCGTAAGGTTTGGCGCGTGACGTATAAGAAGTAAGCACGTAGGCAAAGGCAAGGGGCAAAAGTCAGAAACGTTGGGCGACGTACTCTTAGATCATTTTTCAATTCGCTTTACGGATTGGCCACAGAGCCACGGAGGCTCAGAGAAATACTTAGAAACCTCTGTGGCTCTGTGCCTCTGTGGCAAAACCCGTACGCCAAAATGAAATCTGATCTAACTTGTTGGTTGAGAGGATCGGTCGAGGGAAAACAGCCCCGCGCAGTTTTGGCTTTTGCCACGTTGTTTTTGCTTTTTGTCTTGAGGCGTTGCCTCTGCATCGTTTTGATTTTTGCCTTTTGATTTTACATGACTCGGATTTCTCAAAAATTTCAGCAACTCAACGCCGCCGGTCGCCGGGCCTTTATTCCGTACATCACTGCGGGCGATCCGGATTTGGCGACCACCGAACAAATCCTGCTTGCGCTGGCCGACGCCGGAGCCGATGTGATCGAACTCGGCGTGCCGTTTTCTGATCCGATGGCGGATGGGCCGGTGATTCAGCGCGCTTCAGAGCGTGCCCTCAAAACGCCGCTGGGCGTGGCAGACATTTTGCCGTTGGTCGCACGCTTTCGGCAGCGATCAGATGTGCCGATTGTGCTGTTCACCTATTTCAATCCGCTGATGCAATTCAGTCGCACAAACGTCGGCGCGCAGCTAAAAGCCGCAGGCATAGACGGTGTGTTGATCACTGACATGATTCCCGAAGAAGCCAGCGAATTTGCCGCCGAAATGCGGCAGGCCGAGATAGACACGATCTTTCTGGTGGCCCCGACTTCGACGGATGAGCGGATACGGTTGATTGCAGAATCTGCCAGCGGATTTATCTACGTTGTCGCGCGTACGGGAGTGACCGGTGTGCGCACAGAAGTTTCCAGCGAAGTGCGGGAACTGGTGGCGCGTGTCAGACAGGCTTCGGCGTTGCCGGTTGCGGTGGGCTTTGGCGTTTCAACGCCTGAGCACGTGCGCGAAGTTTGGAGTTATGCCGATGGCGCGGTGGTGGGCAGTCGCCTGGTGCTGGAAATCGAACAGAATCTGAGCGCCCCGAATCTGGCCGAACGTGTCGCCCAACTGGCGCGGGAGCTGAAAGGACAATGAGCGACGAGGCACACGAACAAGCAATGAAACAGATGGGCTCCTGGCGTGAGCGCATTGATGAAATTGACCTGCAATTGGTCAAGCTCTTCAACGAACGAACGCAATGCGCCATCGAAATCGGGCACATCAAGAAACAACTGGGCCTGGAGATTTATTCGCCTTCGCGCGAGGCGCAAGTGATTGCCAACGTGACCAACGCCAATCACGGGCCGCTCGACGCCGAAGCCATTCGCCGATTGTTTGAACGCGTGATTGACGAAGCGCGCCGTATCGAGCGCATTCACGCCAGCAAAGAGGAGGAGTAGGTAAAGGTGGCAGGCGACAGGCAGGCGACAAGCGCTTTGCCCGTCATCTGACGCCGGTTGCCGCGACGACGTTATGATCATCGTAATGGAAGAAAACGCGCCGGAAGAACAGATTGTGCGCGTGGTTGATCGTCTGGTTAACCTGGGATTCGACATTCACCGTTCGACAGGAGCGCGCTACACGATTTTGGGCGCGGTTGGTTCGCGCATCACAGACATCCGCGAATTGGAATTGCTGGATGGCGTCAACAAAGTCGTACGCGTCAGCAGTCCTTACAAACTGGCGGCGCGTGCTTTCAGGCCGGAAGGCACGCAAATCAAAATCAAGGACGTCCTTATCGGCGGTGAAGAGGTTACGCTGATTGCCGGTCCCAGCGTCGTCGAAAGTCGCGAGCAGATCGAAACCATCGCCGCCGCCTTGGCCAAACAAGGCGTGCGTGTGTTGCGTGGTTCGGCATTTCGTTCCAGCAATGACCCGTATGGGTTTCAAGGCCTGGGCGAAGAAGGCCTGAAGCTGCTCAGCGAAACCGCCAGTCGGCATCAGATGCTGACCTTTTCGACAATCACCGATTCGTCGCAATTGCCGCTGTTTGCCCGCTACGTTGACATCATTCAGATTGCCGAACGCAACATGCAAAATTACGCGTTGTTGCGTGAACTGGCGAAACTCGACAAACCGCTGGTGTTGCGGCGCGGGACGTCTTCGACCATCGAAGACACGTTGCTGTCCGCCGATTACCTGCTGCGTGCGGGCAATCAACAACTCATCATCTGTGAACGCGGCATCAAGACGTTTGAGACTTACACCAATCACACGCTGGATATTTCAGCCATTCCGGTCATCAAAAAGCTCTCGCATTTGCCGGTGATCGCCGACCCCAGCCGAGGTACCGGACGCCGCGATAAAGTCGCGCCACTGGCGCGCGCCGCCGTTGCCGCAGGGGCGGACGGTTTGCTGGTCGAAGTTCACCCAGACCCCGATCAGGCGTTGTCAGACGGCGCACAAGCGCTCGATTTGCCGCGTTTTGCCAAGCTGACAGAACAGTTGCGCATCATCGCTTCAGCCGTGGAGAGAAAGCTGTGACCAGCGCCAGCGACATCAAACACGTGTGCATCGTCGGTTGCGGATTGCTCGGCGGATCGTTTGCCCTGGCTTTGCGGCGTGCGGGCTTTACCGGACGCATTACGGCTTGCGGCGGCAAACGCAGCCCGCAATTGGCGGTCGAACGTGGTGTGGCCGATGCGCTGGAAGAGAGTTTTGACCGCAGTGAGATTTGTCAGGCGGATTTGGTGTATTTGGCTGCGCCGATTGGCGCGATCATTGATTTTTTGCGCAGCCGCGCCGGATTGATCAAACCGGGCGCAATCGTCACTGATGCTGGCAGCACCAAAGCCGAAATTTGTCGCGTCGCGCGC
>JAEUQO010000230.1 GCA_016789605.1 Acidobacteriota bacterium | reverse complement strand
CGGACATTTCGCCAGACTATCCCAATTATTCTGAGTGGGCTGAACGCATGAAGAACAAAGACTCGACAGTGAAAGCGCGTTGCGCAGCGAAACTGAGGGTACGAGTCGCAACCAAGCGCCGCGAGGATTGACAGTCAGAGCGTCAAGACAACAGATTGCGGCGGCGCAGAGCAATGCTTGCCAAGAGATGGGTTAGAAAAAGAATCAACATAGAAGAATGGGCACTGCAAACTTATAGGCTCTGCGAAAAACCATCCGGAGGACACTCATGTTCATCGAAGTTTCTGGTGCCAAGCTTTTTGTGCTCCGAAGTGGGCCCGCAAGTGGAACAGCAATAATTGCCATTGGCGGATGGATCGGAAGTTCCGAACTGTGGCAAGAACCGTTGGCTGACCTCAGCGATTCGTATGTGACAATTGCCTATGACCACCGCGGATCAGGTCTCACGATATGCGATTCGATGGACGGGATCACGTTCGAAAGTCTGGTCGCCGATGCGCTGGCAGTTTTGGAGGCGTACGGCATTACCCGATGCGTGCTTGCGGCAGAGTCGGCAGGTGCGCAAACAGCCTTGGCCGTCGCTGAGCGATTTCCGGACAAGGTGAGCCATTTAGTCATCGTAGATGGGATGTACTCACCGGGCGTCGCCGTAGACACAGATCCTTTCCTGCAAGGACTTCGCGCTGCATATCCTGCAACCATTGAGCGATTCGTCCAGCTTTGTATCCCCGAGCCTGACTCAGAACACCTAAAGGCCTGGGGACGCAAGATCGTGGCGCGGGCAGAAGAGAGTGCCGCCATCGCGCTACGCATCGTTTCTTTAACGACTGACCTAACCCCGGCGCTGAAGAGGATTCCCCAACCTGTGCTGGTGCTCCATGGCGACAAAGACAAGATTGTTTCGCTTGAGGCGGCAAGAGCGTTGGCTGCTACACTGCCCGACGCCGAACTCAAGATTCTGGCAGGCTGCGGGCACGTGCCGACGCTCACCCGACCGAAAGAGGTTGCCGACGCCATGCGAGCCTTCTTGCAGCGACGTGGCGCCTAAATGATCGCTGCATCTGACTTGCTCTGGCTGGCTTCGCCAATCTGCGCAAGCCGACGAGTTTCAACGTCAGGCCGACAGATGTGCGCAACCTTGATCTCGACGCCCTGTGTTGTTCAGGGGCGCAACACGCGAACCCCAGGAGGAACCCATGTTCGTTGAAGCACAGGTCACCATCAACGGATCGAAGGCGGCGATTTGGGCCGCGATCACCGACATTGAGCACGCTTCGGAAACCATCAGCGGAATCGAAAACATCGAAGTTCTGGAAAAACCGGCAACCGGGCTGGTAGGACTAAGGTGGCGAGAAACCCGAATGCTATTTGGCAAACCCGCGACCGCAGAAAAGTGGGTCACGGAGGCGGTTGAGAACGAGTTCTACAAAACCAGAGCGGAAGATAATGGATTTGTATTCATCACCACCATTCGCATGTCAGAGAGCGGTGGCGGCATCACGCTGACCAGTTCTCATGATTCCCAGCCGCAGGGCTTCGCTGCGAAATTGATGTCGCTTCCCATGGGGCTTCTGTTCAAGGGCGTGGCGAAAAAAGCCATCCTGCAAGACCTAAACGATATCAAGTCTGCCGTTGAGCAGAAATGATCGGCGGCGGTGTAACAACGAAACGCAATTGCATGTGTGTGAATTCTCGACGGGGAACAGAATGAGCGAAAAACAGTTGGCACGTGTCCGGCGCATCTGTACGGCTTTGCCTGAAACGACGGAAAAGCTGTCGCACGGTGCGCCGACCTTTTTCGTGAAGAAAAAAGTCTATGTGATGTTTGCCAACAACCATCACAACGACGGGCATATTGCCGTTTGGATTCCCGCGCCGTTGGGCATTCAGGACGTGTTGATCGCCAACGATCCAGACGCCTATTTCAAACCGCCGTATGTCGGTGTGCGTGGTTGGGTCGGGGTCGAACTCGACCGCGTCAGCGATGACGTTTTGACCTCGCACATTCGCGAAGCCTGGCGTTTGATTGCACCCGTAAAGTTACACGCGCTGCTCGAAGCCGCGCCCGCACAGCCAGAACCTGCCCCAACATCAACCAAAAAACGTCGCCCGTAACCACGTGTTAGCGGATGCCGAAATCCATCCATTGATCGGCGCGCGCATATTTTTGTTTGGCGACCGTGTCGGTCACAATCAAATGCAACAGATAATCGCCCGGCGGCAATCCGGTCAGCTTTAACCTGCCGCCGCATTCCAACCGCCCGCCGTTGCCAACTCCGGCGACTTCGACCGGGCGCGGTTGCGCTTGATAGATCGCTTTGCCGTCGCGGTAAATTTCGATTTGCATCGTCAGCGCAGGCTGACCCGTGGCCGGGTTGGCAGCCGCGTTGTAAATGACTGCGCCGTAATCGAATGCGCTATCGCGCGCAAAGCGGCGCACGGCAGGGGAAGCGTTGATTTCGGGCGATTCCGTTGTTGTGTTGGTTGCGGGGGGAATGTCTTTGGCGGCGGCCAGGACCAGGCCCGAAAGCGCCAGCCGTTTTTTGCTCAAATCCGGAATTTGAATGAATTGCCCCGCAGAGCCGAGCCTGCCCGTTGCGGCATCGCGGATCACCGTGCGGAACTGATAGGCGCCCGGTTTACGCAGCACGAAATCTTCATCAAGGAGCAGGCCTTTGGCCAAGGCGAGTTTCAGGCGCGTGTCGTCAAATCTCAGCGTGAAGCTGCGCCCGTGTTGATCAATGATCACGCCTGCTTCGTTGAAGGTGAACGAGGCGATTTCGAGCGTGACCTGTTTTTCGCCCGCGACTTGCGGATTGTCGGTCAGCGTCAGCCGGGCCGGGTCAACGTGATAAAGCGAACGCACAAACGACAGCATGTCCGGTTCGTTTTTCTGGCCGCGTTTGGGATTGTTGGTCGTGAAAAAGAACGACGTCATTTGCAGCGGCAATTCGCGCGCGCCAAACGGAGAAAACAGCGCGCCCACGATTTGCCGATCACGGGTTTCGACGCCGCCGACTGAGGCCAGGTCTTCGCGACGTGGTCGGTCGGGAATGCCCAAAAATCCGGCGCGCGTGCGCACCTGTGCGCCTGACCGTTTTACGCGCACTTTGATGGTGTGGTACTTGCGGTCGAATTTTTCGTCGGCGGGATCAAACCCCAACAGGTAATAGCTTTGCCCGTCTTTCAGCGCTTTTTGAATGCCGACGTTCAGGTCGTTGTTGTTCAAAAACGCGATGCCGCCGGTTTCGCGCGCGACATAGGTCAGCCCTTCTTGCGAATCGAAGTTATTTTGCGAGACGCGTTGAAAGTCTTCGGGGCGTGGTACGCCGCTGGTGCTGGCGTCAGGCAGCAAGGTTTGCAATCCTTTGGCGTCAATCGAATAGATCACCACGCTGGAGCGATTGGCCAAATCTACCAAGCGCTGCAAATTGTCCAACACCTGCCGGTTGTCGCCATTGCGGTTGAACAGGCGAAAGCCGTCAGAAACCAGAATCGCCATCTTGCGTCCGGGCAGTTCGCGCAATCCGCGCACGACGAAATTCAATGCGCCCAGCGTGCCGACAGAAAATGCCGCTTCGCGAAATTCTTCGGCGCGTGCTTCGGCTTCGCGGGATTCTTCGGAACGAATGTCGTTCGGATCGTTGTTGGGAAAGCGCGGCATCATGTCGCGGCTATAGGGATTCCAGCTTAGCTTTTCGATGGCGGCGTACAGGATGCGTTTGTCGCTGGTGAATTGTTGAAAGATGCCTGCGCCGCGACCGGTGCGAATAATGCCGACCAGATCGCCGTCTTGCATTTGTTCGTCCACGAACTTTTTCAACGCGCGCCGCGCAAAATAGATGCTTTCAAACGACAGGCCCAGATCATCCACGACAAAAGCGAGCGTGCGTTTGACCTGTTCCGGCGCGATGGCTTGCGTCGGCATGTTTGTCGCCGGAAGCGCCGCTTTGGTGGCTTTGTCGGCTTTGTCGGTTTTGCCCGCCGGTTTTGGTTCCGGCAATTTGACCAGCGTGAAATAGGTCAATTCCTGCTTTTTGCCGTCCACGAGCAATTCAAAATCTTCTTCGCGCAAATCTTCGACGTGTTCGCCTTTGTTGTTGGTGACGACGGCGTCTACTTGCACCAGCGTTGTGCTGATGCGCACGACAGTGTCTGGATCGGAGGGCGGGTCTTGCGCTGGTGTCGCCGGCTTCTGCTCAGGCTTGACCGGTGTTTGCGGCGCGGGCGTTTGTTGGGTAGAGGCTTGTTGCGCGGGCGGAGCGACACTGAATACCGCGACGAGCAGTACAACGGTGACGAGTTTGACGATGGCGTACAGGTTCGTTTGGTGGCTCATTTGGGCGTCCTTTCCTATGACCGGGAACGATTGGCTGAGTTGTCAGTTTTATTGCCAGCAAAGCATAGCGGAAAACGCGCGCATCGGCGAAGCTAAATCTTGCCGGATGGTTGGTGCTTTTCCTTACCGTGACGTCGGCGGAAAACGTCGGGAAAAGAACGAGACGAGTTGATCGGGACGGTTGGTGACGATGCCGTCTATGCCCAGTTGGCACATTCGGTCGAATTGCGCTTCTTCGTCGGCGGTCCAGGCATACAGTTTTTTGCCGCTGGCTTTGACGCGGCGCGCCAGATAGCCAAAACACAGTTCAACCTGCATGCAGAGCGTTTGGTAGTTGATATGACGCAGCGCCAGCCAGGGAAAGGCTTCGCGCCAACGGACGAACGGATTGAGCGTTTCGTTGCCGAGGATCAAGCCGAGCTCCATATCGCGAACTTCCTCGCCCAGTTGTTGCATCAGCTTCAAATCAAACGACGCCAGCAACACGTCTGCCTGACAACGGCGTGCACGCACGATACGCAAGGTTTCGGCGGCGGCGCGCGCATCTTTGATCTCCAGATAAAGCTGCACTTTGCCCTGAGTCAGGTCGAGCGTTTCTTCGAGCGTTGGCACGCATTCGCCTTTGCCAGCGTCAGCGCGTTTGATTTCGGCTAGGGTGAATTGATCTACGCGACCGGTCAGGTTGGTGGTGTGGTCTAGCGTTTCGTCGTGGATGACGACGACCTGTCCGTCGGCGCTGAAATGCAGATCGAGTTCGATCATTTGCGCGCCTTGCGCAATGGCCAGCGCAAAGGCGCGCAATGTGTTTTCCGGTTCGTCGGCAGATGCGCCGCGATGCGCAATGACAAGTGGGGGCATAGGTGTTTTACAGGCTCACAGGTGTCGTAGCGGCGATTTTTTATTTCACTTGAAACTCACGCGCACCGAGCAGCAAGGCTGCCAGGCTGCCGACGAATTCCGTGTTGCGTTGCGTTGCGGCGCGCGCGTCGTAACTGGCAGGAGTTAATTTCGCGCGGTTTTCGTCGAGCACGCGGCGCAAATTGGCATAGGTTTCTGGCGAAACTTCGCTGTGAATTAAGACGGCGACAAGCTCGTCCAGCAAATGGTTCGGTTCTTTGCCTGGGGCTTGTAACAGCGCTGGCGAAACCAGGCGCGCAACGTCCGTGCGCGTGCCGTTGATTTTGTTGCCCAGCAACGCCAGGCCGAAATTCATACGTTCCAGCAACGTCGCATTGCTCAACCAGCGGGCTGATTCTTCGGCGTAACCGGTTGGCGGTTGGCATTGATAGAGCGGTTCGCCCATGCGTGCGACCCATTGAATCAGCGGTTGTGCGCCGTCGGTTGTTGCGCCGGTCGCGCGCAATGCCGAGGCTGCCAGTTCCAGCGGTGATTTGATTTTGTTGCGATAGACCTTGGGCGAATAAAACTCCGGCGCGGTCAAAATCGTGCGCACAACCTGGCGAATGTCTCCGCCCGTTTGCGTAAAGGCGGTTGTCGCACGGTCAACCAGCGGTTGCGGCGGTTCATCGGCGACAAAGCGTTGGCACAGTTTGCGCGCGATGAATTTCGCGGTGGACGGATGTTTGGCCAACAGGTCGAGCACGCGTAACCCGTCTTCGATGCCGCCGCCGGGCGCGATGCGTTTGCCCAGCACCAGCTTTTCGCCTCGGTCGTGCGTGCGCGGGCGAAAGACAAAGAGCGAATTTGGTTGTTGGTTGACGGTCCAGCCGGTGAAACAGCGAGCGACTTCGGTCACGTCTTTTTGCGTGTATCCGCCGTCAACGCCCAGCGTGTGCAATTCCATCAATTCGCGCGCGTAATTTTCGTTCAGCCCGCCGCGTCGCGGTTGCGGCAACGGATTGCCATCGGCGTCAAACCGCGGCGGCGGCGGCGGCAATTCTGCCTGACTGAGAAAGTTGTCCAGATAAACCATCATCGCCGGGCTTTGCGCGACGGCCAGCAACAACTCTTTGAAATTTCCCAGCGCGTACGGGCGGATTACGTCGCGTTCGTAACTGGATAGCATCCAGCGCGCATTGTCTTTGCCGGCGAAAACGTTGAAGTGATTGAACCAGAAATCCACCATCACTTCCTGCAACTGTTTTTCGCTGAAGACGGCGCGCAAGAGCTTGGCTTGTTGCAATTCGATGACGGGTTGTTGCGGATTGCGCGGTGGTGTGGGCGGGCGAACCGGTGTTGTGGTCGGACGCGGCGTCGGCGTTGGCGTGCTGACAAGCTTCTTTTCGTCCTTCTTTTCCTCTTTCGGCATTTCTTCGCGCGGCTTTTCTTGCGACGCGTCTTTTTCGCTGGCCGTCCCTGACGTCGAAGTCGTGATCGCGCTCAGCGTTTGCGCCGGTTTTTCCGGCTCGCTATCTTTTTTCGGGGTTGGCGCAGGCGTCGGTGTTGGCGTCGGCACAGGGCGCGGCGGCGGCGGCGCGTAGGTTTGGATCGTTTCGGGAATGCTCAGCTGCAATGTGTTGAGCGCTTGCAAGGGACGTGTCAGCAGATCGTCATTGATGTCTTCGGGATGCAGTTGCTCATCCAGATAGCGTTCCAGGCCTATTTGCCGTATGCGTTCCAGATCACCCGGACGCGGTCCAAAGCCGGCGCGATTGAGCACATGCAGGATTTTTTGGTCTTCGGTTAACTGTGCCGCTGTGGTGTTGGGACGGCGTGAACGCGTTTGTGCCGGTTCATTGGCGGGCAACGGGATCAGTTTTTCGCCTGCGGCCAAGGCGCCGGTGGGCAAATTCGGTTTGACCGGCGCGAGGTTCACCAGCGGCGTGAACGGTTGCGGCGGCGGCGGATTGTTCAGCAAGCCACGCAACCGCGTTTGTTGTTCCGGGCGCAAGGTCGGCAAAAACTCTTCGAGCACGGCGCGCCGCTCGCGTTCCAGTTGCCCGCGCAAATCAGCGAACGCAGGCGTGCCCGGTTGCAATCGCCCCATCTGTTGCAACAGCGAATCTATACGCGGTCGGCGTGTTGCCAGCAATTCGTTGAGCCTGGCCGTTTGTTCCGGCGCAAGTTGCAACGAATTGGTCAAATCATTGACGATGCGACTTTCGTCGAACGGCAAAGGCTGTTGTGCGGTAAATGGCAACGCCGCGACGGCGGCCAGCAACAACAAACCTGCCAGCAACAGCGGCAAACGCGAACGAAATTGCGACATCCTGTTCATGTTGGTTGTTCCTCAGAACTACGCGATAAGCGCTATGTGATTGCGGGAGGCGCAACCATCTTATCACTTTTGCCTACCCTGACCACCCGGACAACCGTGCGCTACACGGCCTGCCTTCAGGAAAATCCCGCGACATCGTGTGGCACATATGCGGCTTCGAGCGAGGCCATTTCTTCCACCGACAGTGACAGCGACAATGCCGCGCTGGCATCGTCCAGATGGTGCGGTTTTGACGCGCCGATGATGGGCGCGGTGACAAACGATTTGTGCAACATCCAGGCCAGCGCAATTTGTGCTGGCGGCACACCGCGTTGAGCCGCGAGTTGAGCTACCTGTTCGACCACGGCGCGGTCTGCGGCTTCGGTTTTGTCATAGAGCTTTTTGCCTACGTCGTCGGTTTCCTGGCGATTGGTGCTTTCGCCCCAGGGACGCGTCAAACGTCCGCGTGCCAGCGGACTCCAGGGCAGCACGCCGATCTGTTCCGCCGCGCAAAGGGGCATCATTTCGCGTTCTTCTTCGCGGTAAAGCAGGTTGTAATGGTTTTGCATCGTGACAAACCGCGTCCAGCCGTTTTGCCGGGCGACATACAGCGCCTGACAGAATTGCCAGGCAAACATCGAGGACGCGCCCAGATAACGCGCCTTTCCGGCTTTGACCACGTCGTGCAAGGCTTCGAGCGTTTCTTCGATGGGGGTCGTGTAATCCCAGCGGTGAATTTGATACAGGTCAACGTAATCCATGCCCAACCGCTGCAAACTGTCGTCGATCGCGGCAAAGATTGCTTTGCGCGACAATCCGCCGGTGTTGGGGCTTTTGCGCCAGGGAAAGAAGACTTTGGTGGCAATGACGACTTCGTCGCGGCGGGCAAAATCGCGAATGGCGCGGCCCAGGATTTCTTCGCTGGTGCCGTCGGAATAGCTGTTGGACGTGTCAAAAAAATTGATGCCGAGTTCCAGCGCGCGACGAATGAACGGGCGGCCTTCTTCTTCGGGCAGCGTCCAGGGATGAGAGCCGCGTTCTGGCACACCATAGGTCATACAGCCCAAACACAGGCGCGACACCTGCATACCGGTTTTGCCCAAATTCACGTAATCCATGCGTTCTCCTGAAAAGACGTTCTCTGGTAAGCGGTTACTGGTTGTGGGGAAACTGGCCGCCCGATGCGTTGACACGTTGCGACTCGTTAACGATGATCCATCGCTAACGACAAAGCGGCCCAGCGTTTTCTTGCAAAGTCTGAAAAAGAATTCCGCCGCGATTATGCGGCGCAACTCGCGTTTACGACAACGTGAACGCCAAATCAGAACACGCGACATTGGTCCACGACAACGTCAGGGCGCCAATATTCCTCGGAATGTTTAAGCGTCGCGTGTTCTGCTGACGGCTGTTACGATTTAGATCAGATTTCATTTTGGCGTACGGGTTTTGCCACAGAGGCACAGAGCCACAGAGGTTTCTAAGTATTTCTCTGAGCCTCCGTGGCTCTGTGGCCAATCCGTAAAGCGAATTGAAAAACGAT
>JAEUQO010000211.1 GCA_016789605.1 Acidobacteriota bacterium | reverse complement strand
CTTTGCGCGGCGACACGCTCTTTGGATGACGCCGCTGGTGCTGAGCATCTGTGTGGCAACCATTTATGGGCGATACCACTACGTGATGGATGTTTTTGCCGGGGCGGTGATGGCCGTGATTGGCTGTTGGATAGGGGCGAAGTTGGCAGGGCGTCAGACCGATAGCTCGTCGCTGCTCAGCCAGTACATTTCGCCAAAGCCGCCGATATAACGCACTCGCTCGATCTTGAGTTGAAACAACCCGAAATCGCCCATTTGCAACAAGGCTGCCGATTCGGGAAAGCGCGTCGTGTAAGCGGTACGCGCTTCAATAAGCTGGTCCTCAGCCACTCGCTCAGCCAATCCGACCAGCGTCGCGCGTGCGCCCGCTTGCGGATTGGCCAGCGCCATTGAGTCCTGCACAAACAAACTGCAACGCGCATCCGCCAGCAAATTATGCGTGTGTTCGGCCAGACCGCTCAGCAGAAACAGCGGCTCGCCTGCGGACGACAGCGCGTATGGCGTCAACGAACCGAATGGCCAACCGTCCAGCTTTTTTGACGACGTACACAGCACGCCGTGGCGTTCTTGTTGCAGCAGCCGTTGTACAGGTAACACGCGTTCGCTGTTGGGCATGGTAATCCTCCTGATCAGTACGCTAGGATGCGTCGCAATTAATTTCTACTCGACGGAGGATAAAGCCAGCAATGGCCACGAGCAACAATCTCGAATTACTGCATCAGATTTCAGCAAAGAATCCGTTTTTGAATTTTATGGGCATGGAGTTGCTGGAAGCCCGGGAAGGCTGGGTGCGGATGAAAATCACCTTCCGACCTGAGTTTTTACAACCGTTCACCGTGCACGGCGGCGTGATTTACAGTCTGGCTGATGCGGCTGCGGCGCACGCGCTGATGACATTGATCCTGCCCGACGAAGTTCCTACCACCGTCGAACAACGCATCAACTTCCTGAAAGCCGTCAAAGATCAGGACATCTATTGCGAAGCCAGCGTCGTACACCTGGGCAAAACGCTGGCTTACAGCGAAGTCACCATGACCACCGAAACTGGCACCCTGATCGCCAAAAGCACCGCGACCCTGATGCGCCTGGACGGTACGCGAGTGCGGCGGCAAGCTTAGTGCGTGAGGACGACATCCGCCCAATGCGTTGTCTTTCTCCCTGTTTATTGTCGGCGATCCTTAACTGCTCAGTGTATAACTTTGCCCGAAGCCGGTTCGGCCGCAAGGCGCGCGGTCGGTTACTCGCGGGCCAGGAGGAATCATCCCGCCTTTTTGCAGAGCTGATCGTATTTTGCCATTGAGATGAGAAAAATCGGGGTCTCTGGGTTGGCTTCGGCAAATTACCTGATGCTTTTTGTGACCCGCCGGAAGCGGTTTGAGCGCGTCATAATACAGCTCAAAATCTGTGTCTGGATCAGATGCGTCGTTGCAAGATTTCCCATCCTCGAGGCTACAGTCGTTTTGGACTAACACGAAAATCTGGCGGCCCTGGACAGGCCATTCCAGGGTGAAGCCTTCTTGATCATTGTGTAATTCCAGTTGGAGCTTTCCGTCTTGTGGGTCGCAATAAAGGTTGGCGGCGGTCAGGTGTGCAATCTCGCGTTCTGAAACGGGCTGTTCATTTATTGGTCTGATTTGATAAATGTCTGTTGTCAACGCCAACGTGTAAAACGTTCCTTGCTCGATCAGCAGGCGAGGGGAGAAGCCGCCCGGCTGCTTCTCTAGCGCGTTATTACCGTGTAACTCCTCGATGTCAACCAGCCAGCGAAAGTCTTTACGGCCCTCATCTGTTTTCGCGTCCCTGCCGGGTAGGTAAAAGTCGACAGCTTCGTGTTCGGGTAACGGATTGATTAGGCGCAGCCTGAATTCGGTCCAGGGAATTTCGTTGCGGTTCCACGACAGATGAAGGAGCGATTCTGCCCTTGGTTCTCCTTCGAGCCTAACGGCAATGACATCTATCTGCGGGTGGTGATTGGCAGCGCGACTGTGATACCCGATCTCGCAGATGTCTTCTGACCGGTTGTAACAAATACCTAGCAAGCCATCGTAAACCAGCATGATGGGCGGATTATCGGGTAAGCAGGTCGTGGGTGCGTGTTCCCAAGTTGCCTGCGAAGTGCTGTTTGCTTGAAGGTTATTTGGCTGTTCTGACATTGTTTATGCTCCTTGCTGTGTTTAGGCCTTAGATTCCGATGCAGGTAAATGCTGCCCAGAAGTATGGGTGTTGATAATTCTGACTGGGGTGTTCACGCATTTGTTGCTGTGCTTTTCTAAGCGCAATGCTGGCCGGAAGTTGTTCCGTAACGCGCAAGCGGTGAAAGCGAACCATTAGCTCGCGCGTGGCTTCTGAATCCACTGGCCACAGGCTGGCCAAAACGGTTTTGGCGCCCGCCACAATAAACGGACGCGCCAGACTCATGACTCCTTCGCCGCGCTTTGTCTGGCCCTGACCGGTGGCACAGGCTGAAAGGACAACCAGTGGCGCGCGCAGCAATTTCAGACGATAAATCTCAAATGCTTGTAGCGCGTCAGCATCTTCTTCAGTTGTTTGGTTGATAGAGCTAGAAGCCGCCAACAGCAATCTTGATTTCATAGGTAGCTGGAAATTTGCCTCGGCGTGTGCCGCGATATGGATGACATCCGCGTGAGGCATTTCGTTGATAACCGCTTTCTTTGTGGCTGCCCGCCCTGTTAGCAATCGGTGCTGGGAGTATAACGCCGCGACGTTTTGGGCTTCGGATTCTGCCGCAGGTAAGGCCGAAAGAGTGGCAAATTTTTGTCGATCAAAAGCTGGATTTCCCACGCTCAAGAGCCGTTTTCCATTTCCCCTCGCGTCGGGTTCTTGGCCCCCACGCAAGACGAACAAGGACGCGCTCGGTGCCCACGTCAGCACATACTGGTCAATTAAATAGCAGTTCTGGGATGGAGAAACGAGTGCTGCAAAAGAGAGTTCGTGCAAGCAATCGTCCGGCACAATGCATACCAGCTTTTGGGGATTAAGCGCAGCCGCGATGGGGGTTATCAACAGGTTGTACAGTTCCTTGCCCAGTGCGTCGTCAGAGGGGCTTATTCTCTCGGAGGCTACTGCAATCCTTTGCCGGAAAAGCGCTACTTTCTGCCGAAGTTCTGCCTGAGAGATCGGCATTTCCACAGCTTGAAAAGAAGTGTTGGAAACAAGCCAGATGAGAAGCCTGTTTTTGAGCGTAGCGTAAAGTACAATTTGAGTTTCCGCCGGTAAGCGTTGTTGGATATCGGAAAATGATAAAGGCTGAGCAAACGTCGCAAGGCGTATATCAGGCTGGCCTTCGTGTTGGATCAACTGTATTTCGCCTTGCTGCAAATCCAGTAGTGAACGGGCACGAGAAGCTTCCGCGTAAGAAAACGCTTGGCGTTGATCGTGTGATTTGGTAAAGGCAAATTCGGTGGCCAGTTCGTAAATATCTTGCTCAAGGTCGAAGAAGCTGACGCGATGACTTTCTTCCACAATGGTCTGGCGATGCAATTCGTATAGCTGCAAGGCTTGTGCCAGCTCTTGCCCGGCTTCTTGGTCGCGGCCCAACTGTAACAATGCCTGTGATCTGCCTTTGCGCGCACAATACAGTTCGTAAGGGATATGAATTTGTGTAAATTGACTGCTTGCCTGTTCAAAGCAAGAGAGTGCCTGTTGGGGAGCATTGTGCCGAAGGTGCACGAGGCCTAATTGCAACCAAGTGTGGGATGTGAGGTCTATCTGCCCTTCCGTCAGAGGGATTTTTTGCCCTTCGGCCAAGGCAAGCTGCAGGTACTTCAAGGATTGTTGGTAGTCCTCAAGCCGGTCATACAACATTCCTAGCCGCATATACGACCGGCAGATAATCAGCGGCCAGTTACTTGCCAGAGCAAGGCGCAGGGCTTCGTGTTGGAAGCTGAGAGCTGCAGTTGGGAGATCGAGCTGTAGGAAATTCAGTGCGTTTTCGAAATAGAGATGCCATAGCTGGCGTGGTTCGCCAATAGTATTTTGAGCCAACTCAAAAGCTTGTGCAGAGTATGTCAATGAATCGCGATAATTGCCAAACTGCAATTTCATAGACAACCCAAATTGCAAATTCCTGAGTGCTCCTGCGGTATCTTCTATCTTGAGGGCGATGGCGCGCGATTGATCAGCGTAGTCCAAAGCCTGGGAATATTGGCTACGCGAGCTTTGATTGTCGGCAATGGCATTAAGGATTTGTGACTGCAGCCAGCGATAGCGATATTGTGAGCAAGCAGGGAGCAAGGACTGGTAAAGTAAAAGGCTCTGCTTGAGGTCGGGTAAGCGTAATAGGCTATGTGCTGACCAGCATTGCGCCAACATCATTTCAGGCTGATTTCCCAAGGCCTGATAGCTAGCGGCGGCTTGCCCGAATAGCCGGGCTGCTGACGCAAATCTACTCGCATTGAATTCAGCACGAGCCTGTCGCACAAGGTGTCGGGCAGTCGTCAATTTTTCAAACCGCGTGTTTGGCTGAGCCCTTGCGAATGTTTTATAGAAATGAACGAGGTCGGCTGTGAAATGATCATCTACGCGACGACGCTCGCGCTCGCCGGCCGATTCCAGAATCGGTAAAGAATCTAGTTCGCTTAATTTACTTTTGTCCTTTGCCTTGTCGAACCATTCATCCAGTAATTGTTCGGTGATCAGATTGCCTGTTCGCGATCTGGCTCTGGCAAAAAGCTGCCAGGCAAGCTCCTCATTGGCCGCTTTATCCGCTTGCAGAAATTCAGGGAACAACTCACTACGTGTTTGTGCGCGGCGTTGTTGCTGTTCTTGCAATTCCTTCAGTCTGGTTTGGGCCTCTTTCGCCCAGGGAGACGTGCCATCAACAGAAAGATAAGTTTGCCAATCGGATATCGCATTTTGCGGCAAAGAAAGATGTTGATAAACAATGGCGCGGTTAAACAGTGCTTCAGGTAATTTGGGGGCAAGCTTCAGTGCGGTATTAAGCTGCTCCAGACTTGCCGCGAATAGCTCTAGACTATTTGCTGGCGGGTCTTTTTGGCCCGCTAAAAGCCCTTTTTCGAGCAATACCAGTGCCAGATCGTTATGCGTCAACGCGTCATTCGGCGCAAGTTTCAGCGCACTTTCAAGTTGGTCTGACGCCTTATCAAGCTCTTTATTAAGCAGGTAAAAACGGCCTAGCGCGTGATGCGACACAGAATCAGGTCTTTCCGCAACTGCGTCCAAAAGTAATCTTGCCGCGCGATCGCGCGCAACATAATCAACTTTGGCCACACCGCTCTGTTCCGCCCCATTTGTGGAAAGGCTACGGGTGCGGGCAGCAGGGGCATAGTTGACCCCAGAGACCCGAGTTTCTAGCGGACGCTCGCGTTGATACGCTTGGTTAAGCGCCGCCAGGGCGTGGCTTACAGATGATTCTTTCGTTTGTAGATACAAGACACCAAGGATGACACCCGCAATTAGGGCAGCATACGCAGTAAGTTTCCAACCGGGCAAAAAAAGTGTTCGCCACCAACGAGGATTTTCCCAAGAAGGCGGAACGGAGAGAGGGCGACCACCAGTTCGATCAGACAAACGCTCTTCAATTCTGGCAGGCGTTGGCGTCAGAATCGGATCGGCAGCCTTTTTCTTTGTTTCGGCATAAGACACGACTGATTGGGCCAACGACAATTTTTCTCGCCGTTTGGGCGTACACAAAAAATGTTTTTCAAAGAGCGATTGCTCTTCTGCCGTCAGTGCTCCGCGTGCGTAATCGGCAATCAGTTCATGTTCAAGCAGGCGAAAGAGTTCGGCGTAATCCAATTCCTCTTCGCCAAAATGCAGGCTATTGATAGATATCCCTTCGCTAAACAGACCTTCTTCCACTTTTTGTCGTTCCTCTGGCGTCGTTTGCCCCAGCAGGTAACGTCGAATCAGTTTTTCTTCTTCTGTGTGTGAAATCATCACGTCCTCGCTGAAAGACGTTTTTGCACTGGCGCTTTATGTCGGCTCCGCGCGCAAAAAATTTCAGGCGTTTGTTTCCTGCGTTTGGCAGGCGGTGATGCAATCGTAGAGTTTGTGGGTCAGGCGGTGAATTTGCAGGCGCAAGGCATTGAGCGAAAGACCGAAATGGTCAGCCAGCCGTTTATGGTGCTCCACCTTAGCCTGCTTTTCCTTTTCGAAATAAAGCAGCAGCAGTTCCCGCTTCTCGCGAGGTAGGGTTTCCAGGCAATGATCCAGACAATTAAAGCGAGATTCTTCGGCATCTTGCTCATCCGCCTCTACTACGGCCAGCGGGGCAATTTCCGTCAGCAGCCCTTCTTCAGTTCGTATGTTTTGCAAGTATTCCAGGTGGATGTAATGCGCGAACCGGTAGCAGTAAGCGGCATGTGAATCTTTAGCAGCGGTGGTCGTTTCGGTAAACGAGGCAAGAAATTCAGGTGTGAGGGTGGGTAATTTGCGGACCAGCCGATCTATGGTCTTATCTGCCAACCCTTCCGCGTCCAGGCAACCGCGCGCATCAAAGAATGTGACCAACCTTCGCCTGAGCGCTTCGAACTTCCTTCCAGCCTGTTCCCGATCAGCAGACAGCCAATTGAGGAAAAGATCGAAGCCCTCCGCCGTCAATTCCCAGCCTTTCATATACGGTGAAGCACTTCCTGTGAATGGGTTTGGGAGAATGGGGGGCACTATTCGGACACCTGTTAGTGAAAAGTCTCAGCTGTCAGCTTGTGTTATCGGTAACAAGCAGCGCCCTCCGCCATTATAAACATTGGTCTTTCAGACGCAATGGAGGGGCTTTTAACTGTGATAATAAAAATTGAGCTAGTGCTTGAAATTTTTCCTCGTGAGAGAAGACATAAGGTGAGCACATACTTCTAGCAGGAAATAGGTCTTGCGCAGAGTAGGAAACTTGATACGGCAGGCTGGCCATCCCAAAGGAGAAGCAGAAATGAAGACTTCCCGGTTCCCGTTCTTTTTCTCAAGACTTTGCAGCAGTTTGTTCTTACTGGCTTTTTTACTTGCCATAAGCGTAACCCCAGAAAAGACCTGGGGGCGAGCACAATCCAGCGGCAAGCTAACTGATCTGCCCAAAGAAATTACGTTGGAATTCAACAAAGGCGAGAAGTTGGCGCCGAAGTTCTTGGTGGGAGATGTAGCTACACCGATAACAACCGGTCTGAGCCTAACGGACGATTTATTGGAAGTTGTGCTGAGTGATCAGGCCTGGGTTTTGAAAAACAATACAGGTTTTAAGTATCGAGCGAGCGAGCTACGAAAAGAGATAAAACTCAAGTACACGCACACAGACGGGAGACAATTTGAAAGCGATAAGATTGCCATCAAAATCAAACCGAACCTGGAATTGACAGTGCTTTTGAGTAAATTGGGCGAAACGAAAACGTTGCGCCCGGAAGATACTGTTTATCTTAGTGAAGGAGAGGAGCGGAAGATTGACGTCAGCACAATGATTAATGGGGCTGCGGTGGCGGGGAAAGCCGAGAGCCGTCATCCGAATATCGTTCGAAGCAGCGGTGACAAGCTCATAGCTTCAGGGGTACAGAGCGATAGCGAGGCACAAATTGATCTGAAGTTTGATACGCTGCAAACCATGCCAGTGGCTGCTTTCAAAATTCGGGTACTGGCCAAACCTGACGAAATTGCCTTTGTCGACCTTGCCACACCACAACTTATTGAAGGCGATAAATTACCAAACTTCAAAATCCTATTGAAGAAGGGGGCAAACTTGCTTCCATTGATAAAGGATTTACGAGACGTAAAACTCGATAATGATCAGCCACTTCTACACGCCGAACTTATAGGGGACGTCGTGAAAGTCGAGGCATTGCATTGGCCTAGAGAAGAAAGCCCGCCGACAACTAAACCAGCCAAGCTTACTTTTACAGTAGTGCAAGGGGGCCTCACACCAGTGAGTAAAACTCTGCCGTTTACCATTCTTCGACGCGAAGGTTACATCACTTTTTCGCCGCCAATCGTGGCTCCCATCTTGCCCAACGGAAACATCACGACGACTGCTCAGGTGCGGAACAAGCAAGGCGTCCCTCAACCAGACGTCATCGTACAGTTCGAGTTGGAAAATAAAGAGCAAGATGAAAAATGGGTCACGCTGGCCGCAGAGGGAAATCAACTCACGATTTACTGGCGGGATCCATTACCCACCGAAATCGAATCCCGTAATACCGATGGGACGACAGTTCGTCATCTTCGTCCTCCTCAAATTGTTGTCAAAGTTACTGCCTACCTTAGTAATCAGCCGATTCTGGCCAAACTCCCTGTTCGCCTGGCCGCTGTGAGTAAGTTTGCCCCCCTCAAAGTCAAACTCAACGTAATGGATGAGCGGATGGCAAGCGATCTGTATGGCAGGGTGACAAGTGACGAGAACTATGTGTTGACCGTGCGGCTTTTTAATAACCTGAAAGAGGATGACGGTAAGCAATATATCGGCTCTTCGATCCTGGCATATAGCGCTTCGGTTGAGATCGCTGTCGGGTTAGAGAAGAAATTCAACCCTAAGTTGAAAAGCGAGCTTCCGTTTGTTTGGGATCCACTTGCCGCGAACGATCAGGCGAAGTTACGAAAGGAAAAAGTGAAGGGGATCGCCACTGCTCAGAGCAAAAGCGATTTAGCCAAATTCGACGAATACCAGAAGAGGATCAACGAGGCGATTGCCCAGTTGCGTGAAGCCGAAAAGAAAGCCTTGGCAGACGAACATGAGTTGCAGAATTTGCTTTACGAAGTCAAAACTGATCAAACTCAGGATGTGAAAGATAAGATCAATGTTGCCGAGCGTGCGGCGCGCCTTTCGCGCGTGGCCGCTAATAAGGCACAGGACGAATTGAGCGCAATCAAATTAGAAATCATGCGCGGTACAGAGGCGCGCTCGACGTTGTATCAGTTGCTGGCCGAATTAAGCGAATCAGGGTTGCCTGTGAATGACAGCAAATGGCATTTGATGAGGCGCGATGACTTCTACCACATTGCCAATACGTTTCAGTCAACGCAATTGCCGAGTCGAGGTCTGTTAACACAAAGCCGAGATAGCAACGAACCGTTCTGTACCGGTGTGGTTACGTATCGGCCATATACCTTCGAGATGATGGTCAATACTGTGGATCGACGGGATGAGCGCAGCGTCAGAGCCATCGTCTTTAAAATCCTGAATGCCTTTGGCACCGCAGCGTCGTTGGCGTCGGCAGTTCCTGTTGGTGATGCCGAACCGACAGGTTTCCAACTATTTCTGGACAAGTATACCAATTTACTGCTGCCCGCCGCCGATCGGCTTTTCCCAAGTTTGAAGGAAACACATCGCCAGAACATCGTTTCACAGGCGATGAAACCGATTGAAGAAATACCATTTGGTTCAGATATCACCCGCGTGCTCTTCATCCCCAAACGAGCCATTCAGGGAATGTTACGCGGTCACGAAACGCGCATTAGCGAGATATGCCCTTTCTACTTCAGCATTGAAGTGGCCGTTATTCAAAAAGGCGGCGTCGTACAACAAGGCACGATTAGCAATTGATATCGTGCGAATGGCAAGCACAATGGTTAGGCTTTCGGATATTGCCAGGTGCCGCGATATGTGCGGCTCAGGTGTTTGTTGGCTTCCGGGTCGCCGACGATGAGTTCTTTGGCGCCGTCCCATTGCAGGCTGCGGCCCAGTTTCATGGACAACATGCCCAGCAAGGCGACATTGGTTGAGTAATAGGCTTCTTCGATGTCGCTGACCGGTTTGCGGCCCGTTTTGATTGCGTCGAGAAAATCGGCCCAGAGCTGTTTGATGTTCTGGTTGTCGGGCATATTCAGCTTGGCGTCTTCGTGAATGACAGGGTCTTTGGCGTTGGCCGGGTAAAACGTCCAACCGTCCAGCCAGCCCATGTGGAAAGTGCCGCCCGTCCCGTAAAAGTAACAACCAACGGCTTGTTGCGGATGCGTCTTTTCGGCGTTGTTGCCGCCGAAGCGGCGATGTTCCCAGTTGACGGTGAATTGGTCGAATTCATAGACCGCGACCTGGTGATCGGGCGCGTTGGTGGTTTGCGCCGCTGGCGTGTTGATGATGGGACCGGCAATCGGCCGTCCGCCGGTTGAAAAAATTCGCTTCGGATATTTCTCGCCCGTAATCCACAGGATTTGATCCAGCCAGTGTATGCCCCAATCGCCCAGCGTGCCGTTGGCATATTCCAGAAAGTTGCGAAAGCCGCGCGTATGAATCTTTTTGTTGAATGCCCGCAATGGCGCAGGCCCACACCACATGTCCCAATCCAACCCTTTGGGGGCTTCGGTGTTGGGTTCGGGTTTTTCCGGCCCGCCACCATAAAGCACAAAACAGCGCACCATTCCGATTTTGCCCAGCTTGCCCGATCTGATGAATTCGCGGCCTGAAACATTGTGCGGCGAAATGCGACGATGTGTGCCGACTTGCACGATGCGATTAGCGGCGCGCGCGGCATTGACCATCGCACGGCCTTCGCGAATGGTGTGGCTGATGGGTTTTTCGACGTATACGTGCGCGCCGACTTTGACGGCTTCGATCATACACAGCGCGTGCCAGTGATCAGGTGTGCCGACGATACAAATGTCAGGTTTTTCCTTGGCCAGCATTGCGCGGTAATCGCGATACAGTTTGGGTTGATCGCCTGACAATTTCTGCACTTCGGCGGCGGCGGGATTGAGCATGTTTTCATCCACGTCACACAGCGCCACGACTTTAGATTCGCCTGCCGCCATGGCTTCACGCAGGATGTTCATTCCCCACCAGCCAGTGCCAATCAGGGCCGTACGGTATTTTTTGTCTTTGGCTTGTGCGCCGACGAGCGCAGGAAACAATCCCGCGGCGACGGAAGCTTTCAGAAAATCGCGACGATCGTTCTGCATGCGCCTCACCTGTCGAAAATGAAATGTTGTTTGGTCGGAAACGACGTTTGAATTGCGAGCGGGCGCATTGTTAGCGCCGCTTGCGGGTTAGTCAAGCTGCCAAGGTGAAACGCATTCTTGTGGTTAGTTGCTGGTGCGGGTCGAACGCAACCAAGGCAGTCCGAGCGTTTGCCACCACTTTTTGCGACGCGGAGCCGGACGCGGCGGCAAAGGGCGCTGTGCCGACCGTTGTACAGGTTGTTGTGCCTGAGCTTGGACTGGTTGTTGAGTTTGTGGTTGGGCTGGTTGTTGGCCGGACGTTTCTGCTGGTAACTGATGCAAGAGTCGTTGCCATGAATCTGACGTCAACGGCACGCGCCGGAAAATCTTGCTGCGTACTTTGTCCAGGCACTCAGCAGACCAGGCGTCGCCGTCTTCGCGCACGACATCGGCGTGGGCGCGCATCCAGCTATCAATTGTGGCCAGCAATTGATGCCGTTCGCTGACAGTCAGATTGAGGTTGAGATTTTCGACCAGGTATTGCAACGACACGCGTTGCAATTGCAGCGTCGGGTGGTAGGGAGTTTGTGTTTGCTTGCGCCAGAAAAACAGCTTTTTCCAAACGCGCAGGCCAGGGGCGGATAACATCGGGGGCATGTTGGCTCGTACCTCCTCCAACAGATCGCAACGCGATCAATGGATTGTGATTGCAATGACTTCAGAATTTCAGGCGCGCTGTACTGATTGCACGCGCCGCCGTTACGTTGCTTGCCGATGCAAGGATTAATGATTAATTGCCGACGGGATTGGTCGAGAAAATCTCGCACGTTTGCGGCGGCTAGCTAGCAGGCTGCGACGCAAATTTGACGAAGTACTATCGCGCACAGTAGATTCGCCGCTGTCTTTCTGTGATCGTTCATTCCGAGTCGTGGCAGAGTCATGGTCTTCCGCACAAACCGAAGAAAATCTATTCAACCAAATTCAGGAGGTGTCGTCGTGTTGCTACGTCGTCTTTTTTCGTCCCGGCGTGCATTGTTGTTGTCGGCGTGCGCAATTGTGTTGTTCGGGTATGTCGGCCTGGTTTCGGCAAACAGTGATGCTGCACTTACTGCGGCAGCCAATGGCGAGGTTAACGACAAGACCTTTGCGCGCCTGGAATGGCGCAGCATCGGCCCGGCGATCTTTGACGGGCGCGTAGCCGATGTCGAAGGCGTGCCCGGCAATCCGAACATCGTCTATGTCGCGTCTGCGTCTGGCGGATTGTGGAAAACGACCAATGGCGGCGTCACCTGGAAGCCAATTTTTGAACGGCAAGGAACGCTTTCTATCGGTGATGTCGCGCTCGAACCGAACAACCCCGACGTGGTTTGGGTCGGCACTGGCGAAGGCAATCCGCGCAACAGCGTGTCGTACGGCGACGGCGTTTACAAATCCACCGATGGCGGCAAAACCTGGCAACACGTGGGACTAAAAGACACGATGTACATCACCCGCATCGTGATCCATCCGACCAATCCGAATATCGTGTATGTCGGTGCGCTCGGCCACATTTTTGGCCCGAACGAAGAGCGCGGCGTGTTTATGACGAGCGACGGCGGCAAAACCTGGACGAAGACTTTGTTTGTGGATGCTGAACACGGCATCAGCGATCTGGAAATTGATCCGCAAAATCCCAACATCCTTTATGCAGGCGTCTGGCGGTTTGAGCGCAAACCCTGGACGTTTGTCAGTGGCAGCGAAAAAGGCGGTGTTTTTCGTTCGATTGACGGCGGGCGCACCTGGGCCAAACTGGCGAATGGATTGCCAAAATTAATGGGCCGCATTGGCGTCAAAGTCGCGCCCAGCAATCCGGGCATCGTCTATGTCATTGCGGAAACCAAAGAAGGCGCGATGTTCCGTTCCGATGACAAAGGCGACACGTTCCGCAATGTTTACCGCCAGTCCAACATTGTCGGGCGCGGTTTTTATTACACCGACGTGCGCGTTGACCCGCAAAACGAAAACCGCGTTTATGCCGTGGCTTCGCCGCTGTTTGTTTCGATTGACGGCGGGCGCACCTATCGCAGCATCGCTCCCAAAGTGCACATTGATTACCACGCCATGTGGATTGATCCGCTAAATCCGAAACGGTTGTGGGTTGGGCAGGATGGCGGTGTGGCGGTTTCGACCGATCAAGGCGAATCCTGGGAATACATCAATAACTTACCGATTGCGCAGCCCTATCACGTGTATGCCGACAACCGGCAACCGTTCTATTACGTGATGGGCGGCATGCAAGACAACGGCAGTTGGACCGGCCCCAGCCGCACGCGCGAACCCGAAGGCATCTTGAATGACGATTGGCGTATGACGGCTTTCGGTGATGGGTTCAAGGTGATGAATCACCCTGACGACCCTGAGCTGTATTTGTCGCTGTCACAAGGCGGAAACATCACGCTGACGGACATGCGCACACGCGAACAGCAATCCATTCGCCCGTATGCCGGTGGCGGTGGCGGCCCGGCGGCAAATCAGAAATATCGTTTTAACTGGAATACGCCGTTGGTGTTTTCGCCGCACAGCAAGACGACGATTTATATGGGCGGCAACATCCTGTTCAAATCGCCGGATTTCGGCAAAACCTGGGAAAAGATCAGCGGTGATCTGACCACCAACGATCCCAACAAACTCAAGGATGCGGGCGGTCCGGTCGCGCCAGAAAATACTTCGGCGGAATATCACTGCACGATCATCAGCGTGAATGAGTCGCCCGCCAAAGCCGGTGTGATTTGGGCGGGCACCGATGACGGCAATGTGCAGGTGACAACCGATGGCGGCAAAAACTGGTCGAACGTAACCAAAAATGTGTCGGGCGTACCGGCCAATTCGCCGGTTTCGCACGTTGAGCCTTCGGCGACGAATGCCGATGTCGCGTACATTTCGTTTGATCGGCATATGTTCGACGATTTCAAACCGCACGTGTACAAAACGACGGACGGCGGCAAAACCTTTACCAACATCACGGGGAATTTGCCCGCGAGCGGTTATGTGCACGTTTTGAAAGAAGACCCGAAAAATCCCAACTTGCTGTATGCCGGAACCGAGCTTGGGCTTTATGGTACCTATGACGGCGGCAAAACCTGGGTGGATTTGGGCTTGAAGAACCTGCCGCGAGTTGCCGTGCACGACATTTTCGTGCACCCGCGCGAAAACGATTTGATTCTGGCCACCCACGGACGCGGATTCTGGATTCTGGACGATGCGACAGCCATTCAGCAGATGAACGCCGACATCGCCGCCAAAGATGCCACGTTGTTTGATGTGCGACCGGCGTTTCGGTTCACCACGCGCTTTACGCGGTATGGGATCGGCGACAAACCGTTCACCGGACCGAATCCGCCAAGCGGCGCAATGATTACCTACTATCTGAAAGAAAAGCTGGACGCCAAAACCACGGCCAAGATTCAAATCCTGGATTCTGCCGGAAAAGTCGTGCGCGAAATCGCGCAGATTCCCAAAGAACAAGGCTTCAACCGCGCCACGTGGGACTTGGCGACAGAAGGACCAAAAGCGCGCCGCGAATTGACGCCCGAACAGTTACAGCAATTTGGCGGGTTTGGTTTCAGTCCGCGCGGGCCGGCGGCATTGCCGGGAACTTATACCGTCAAGTTGTTGATTGGCGACAAAGCGCAAGAGAAGAAAGTGCAAGTCGGCGTTGACCCGACTGTGAAAGTGACGGCGGCGGAATTGCAGTCGCAATATGATCTTTCGCTGAAGCTGCAAGAGATGATCACGAAAGTGAATCTGACTTTGCGCACGTTCGACAACGCCAAAGAGCAGTTGCAGCAAATCGAACGCACCGTCAAAGCGCAAATGCCTGATGCACCCAAAGAACTGACGACCGGCATCGCCGATTCGATCAAACAGATCGATGCGGAAATTGCCAAGTTGTCAGGGCGTACGGGCGGCGATCAGGAAGGCGGTCGCGGAGGCGTTTCGCGCATCAGCGAAAAACTCTCTTCGCTTTTCGGCACGATTCAAGGCGTGAACGCTGCACCGACACAGGCGCAGCGAGAATATTTTGATGAAATCCAACCGGAGTTTCAGACGGGCATTGCCGCGGCTGAAAAATACATCCGCGAACAATTGCCGAAAGTGAATGACCCGTTGAAAAAGCACAACGCCCCAACGGTGATTTTAGGCAAGACGAACTGAGGAGTAACTTGGCGTTACTGAGCGGGAGCTTACCTCCCGCTCAGTAACAATCCCTGCTGTTTTTGCGCGTAGTTATATGCCGTCCAGGCGGCGATCAGATGGCAAACCCAGCCTAACAATCCGCCCGTGCCCAACCAGAATCCGGGCGTGATGATCAGCCAGAAAATGCCGCGCCAGATTGCGCCGTTATAAATTTGTCCGACGCCGGGAATGACAAAACTCAAGATTGCTGCGGTGCCAGGATTTTTCATTTCGCGTTCCTCCTACACTGCACAAATACGAAAACCGCCTGGCAAAAAGTTCCGCTGCGCCTATCGTTGCGGATCACCGAAATCGCGGCCAATGGACAACGGCGGTTGATTCAGCAAAAATCCCGCGACGCATTTTAAGTGCGCAGAGAAGGAGTAAGACCAAACATCATGACCGCTACGACCGCTATGACCGCTACGACGTGGATTGATTCTCACGCTCATCTGGACGTTCCGAAATACGACACAGACCGCGCGGAAGTGATTGCGCGCGCGCGCGCCGCAGGCATCGAACTGATGCTGGAAATTTGCGGCAGCGATGTCGCCGAAGGCTCCTTGCCCAAGGGGTTGAAACTGGTACAGGAATACCCGTTCATTTATGGCGCAATCGGCGTTCATCCGCACGAAGCCAGTTTGTATGACGACGCGTTAGAACAAACCTTGCTCGGTTTGAGCCAGCAGGAAAAGATTATTGGCTGGGGCGAAATCGGGCTGGATTACCATTACGACCACAGTCCGCGCGAAGTGCAGCGTCAGGTCTTTCGCCGACAATTGGAATTGGCGCTTGAGCGTCGTTTGCCGGTGATTATTCACACGCGTGAAGCCGAAGACGACACCTGCCAGATTTTGCGTGACACCTGGTTTGCCAACGGCGGCGGCGAAATCGGTGGCATCATCCATTGTTTTACCAGTACGCAGGCGCTCGCCGACGAAGCCCTGGCGATGGGATTTCACATTTCATTTTCGGGGATTTTGACCTTCAAAACGGCGGAGGATTTACGCGATGTGGCCCGGTCGGTGCCGCTCGACCGGCTTTTGATCGAAACAGATTGTCCGTATCTGGCTCCGCTGCCGCATCGCGGCAAACGCAACGAACCGGCATTTGTCGTACACACGGCGGAACGCCTGGCAGAAGTCAAAGGTGTGAGCACAGAGGAGATCGCTCAGGTGACCAGCGCCAATTTCAGGCGGCTTTTTCGGCTTGGCTGAAAAGCCGTCGCATTTTGGCGCGGATTGACAAGGGCGCAAACGTCAGGGTACAACTGCGCGCCTGTCTAAGCAAAAGCCCAGACAATTCTAGTGCAAACAAACACGGGTCAAAGGCAGCACACAGCGATTCTCGTTCGTGATACTTATTTGATCAAACTTTCACGGGCGGGCAACAGTTTCCCCTTATTAATCGCTTGACAGTGACGGGAAGTCGCTTCCCTGGTTCAGATTTTCAGTCCCGCTAGTTTGGCTGCGATACGCGCCTGACTTGTGGATCGCTGTGGCTGGGTTTGTGAAATATGGCGCAGCAGAATACATTCGACATTGTTTCCAACATTGAGCACGCCGAAGTCGTCAACTCCATCAATCAGGCGCTGAAGGAAGTCCAGACGCGTTTTGATTTCAAAGGCAGCAAGAGCAATATCGAGCTGGAGGGCGAGGACGCCATCATTTTGACTTCGGACGATGAATATAAGCTGAAAAGTCTGAACGACATCCTGCAAACGAAGTTTGTCAAACGGGGCGTGCCGCTCAAAGGATTGACGTATGGCAAGGTTGAGCAGGCGCTGGGCGGAACAGTGCGCCAACGCCTGACCTTGCAACAAGGCATTCCGCAGGACAAAGCCAAAGAGATCGTCAAATTCATTAAAGATACGAAACTCAAGGTGCAGGCTTCGATCCAGGGCGACCTGGTTCGTGTGGCAGGCCGGGATCGCGATATTTTGCAAGAAGTGATCGCCGCCTTGCGTGCGCACGATTTTGACATTGATATGCAGTTTACAAATTACCGATCCAACTAGAGTGTAGGGCGCAGAGTGCATTCCGCAGGGATGGTGAAGACCGCCCAGCACTCGGCACTCAGCACTTGAACACGCAAGACTATGGCACAGATTGTTTCCGCAACTCCCTCACGCTCGGCGCAGGTCACTGCCCAGCAGATCTTCCGCCTGATTCACCGCGAAATGCAGGCGGTCGAGGAAGAGTTCGAGCATCAAGCGCGCACCAACATTCAGATTATTGCGCACATTGGCCGCTATCTGCATCAGACGGGCGGCAAACGCGTTCGCCCGGCTTTGCTGATCCTGGCGGCGAAAATTTTTGGCGAAGAGGTTGATCACGACGTCATCAAGATGGCGACGGTGATGGAGTTTCTGCACACCGCGACGCTGGTGCACGACGACGTGATTGACGGCGCAGAAACGCGCCGGGGCCGACAGGCGGTGTCTTCGCAATGGGGCAACGAAACAGCCGTTCTGATGGGAGACTGGCTGTACATGACCGCCTTTGAGACGGCCTTGCAGCAGCGCAGCCTGGCGGTGCTGGACGCGCTGACCGAAGCCACGCGCAAGATGACCGAAGGCGAATTGATCCAACTGACTCTGATCGGCAACATCAAAATTACCGAAGAGCAACATCTGGATATCGTCAGCCGCAAAACCGGCTTTTTGTTCAGCGCCAGTTCGCGCGTGGGCGGCATTATGCGCGGCGCCACCGAAGAAGAGCGCGATGCTCTGGCGTCGTATGGATTGAATCTCGGCATTGCCTTTCAGCTCGTGGATGACCTGCTCGATTTCACGTCAGACATGAGCAAGCTCGGTAAACCCGTGCTCAATGATTTGCGCGAAGGTAAAGTCACGTTGCCGCTGATCCGTTTGCTGCGGCAAAATCCGGAGTTTGCGCCGATTGTGCGCGCGGCGATGGATGAGCCTGCGGGCGAAACCCGGCGCGCGAAAGAAGTCTTGGCAATTTTGGATGAATATGGTGAACTGGATCGGGCGCGTAACGAAGCTTATGCCTATGCCGCGCGCGCTCAGGAAGCCCTGCTGATCTTCCCGGACAATCCGTATCGGCGGGCGCTGACGGACATTGCTCAATTCATTGTCGAACGTGATCGGTAATCTTTCCTGATTGGCCCGCGTCTATGGCGTGGCGGTGGCTGGTAAATTCCGCATCGTGTTCGTCGTGCCGCTCTCGTTATGATAGACGATACCGCCATTGCCGCACTGCAACGGTCGCTCAGCGAAAACCGCGAAGCGAAGCGGAAAATTCAGGCCCGGCTGCGGCAAATCGAAGAAGAAGCAGACATTTTGCGCGCGCAACTCGCGTCGTTTGATGCCGTCATCGAACAGACAGAAAACGCGTTGCGCCGTGTGCTTTTCCCCGGCGACCGCCAGACTGGCTCGCTGACACCTCCGCCCGCGCCGTTACCTGAACGCACCTCCTATTCTTCACCGTTGTTGCCCTATGACGATCCGACGTACGGCGTTTCGCTGGCAGAGGCAGAGGCCGAAATCGAAGCCGAAGTCGCCAAGCTGCGCCAGAATGAAGAAAGCAGCAATGTGCGGTTCAATGATTTTCGCATTCCTCAAGCGGCCACGATCGTTCTGCGCGAAGCCGACCGCGCCTTGCACGTCAGCGAAATCTATCGCCGCATGGCCGAAGGCGGGTTTGAATTTCGCGGTCAGCACCAATTGATTACGCTGGCGGTTTCCTTAAGCCGCAGCAAGCGTTTTCGCAAGGTTGCGCCCGGCACCTTTGAACTCAATCCTGCGTATCGCGCCGGACAAGTCGCCTGACGACGCAACACGACTCCTTCACTGAACGCTTCCCCATCGCCAAAATGCAGACCCCAGAGACACGTCACCAGGAAATCGAAGTCAAATTGCGCTGCGATGATTTGGCGGCGTTTGTGCGGGCGGGCTTGCGGCTGGAAAGCGAAACGCCCAGGCATTTTGAAGACAACTGGTTATTCGATACGCAAGCGCAAACCTTGAGCGCCAAAGCGGCGATCTTGCGTGTGCGTTCCGTCGCAGGCAAAGGCACGCTGACCTATAAAGAAAAAGCGCCGCCCAGCGCGCCTGCTTCGCAATTCAAATTGCGCTTGGAAATCGAAACCGGCGTCGCTGACCCGGAAAGTTTGGTCGCGTTGCTTGAACGATTGGGCTATCGCTCCTGGTTTCGGTATCAGAAATACCGCACGGTTTACCGGGCGTTGTTGCCAGCGGGCGTCAGCCTGCAGGTGATGTTTGACGAAACGCCTATCGGCAATTTTGTCGAACTCGAAGGCACGGAAGACGCCATCACCCAAGCCGTAACGTTGCTCGGCGTTACGCCGCAAGAATACATTTTGGACAGTTATCTGGCGTTGCAGGCCGCTTATTGTCAGCAACAGGGCAAACCGTTTGGCGATATGGTGTTTTGACGACTTGGTGACGTCGCCAAACCGCAACCAACAACCTTCACGTTATGAAAGCAATGATTCTCGCCGCCGGGTTTGGCACGCGGTTGTGGCCGCTGACTGTCAGCCGCACCAAACCGGCCATTCCATTTCTCAACCGTCCATTGATTGCCTATACCATCGAGTATTTACGGCAATACGGCATCACGGACGTGATCATCAATTTGCATCACGAACCAGCTTCGGTGCGCGAACAAATCGGCGATGGCAGCCAATATGGTGTGCGCATTCATTATTCGGTCGAAGAGCCGGAAATCCTTGGCACGTCGGGGGCGCTGGATGCCGTGCGCGATTTGCTCGGCACGGACACCTTCATCGTCGTGAACGGCAAGATCATCACAGACATTGATTTGGCGTCTGCTCTGGCAACGCATCGCCAGCGAAACGCATTGGCGACGTTGGTGCTAAAACCCAATGCAAAACGCGAACGGTTTAGCGAAGTGCTGGTGACCGCTGATGGACGCATCGAAAAGTTTGGCGGTTTTCCCGCGCCGACGGCAGACGCCGGGCAAGCTGCGCCGTTGATGTTCACAGGCATTCATCTGATGGAGCCGGGCATTTTTGCTTACATTCCGCGAGGCGTGTTTTCAGATTCTGTGCGCGATGTTTATCCGCAAGCGATGGCGGACGGCAAAGTGATTGCCGCGCACGTCGCGTTGGCTGACAGCGCCTGGTATGAATTGAGCACCATTGCCCGCTATCTGGAAATCAGCCTGGCATTTCTGGCGCGGCAGGGACAGGCCGCGATTTGGGATGAAGGTTGCGAAATTGCTGCTGGCGCAGAACTTACCCGCTCGGTGTTGTGGCGGCGTGTGCGTGTGGAAAGCGGCGCTCGGTTGACCGAATGTATTGTCGGTGATGACGTTGTGATACCCGCTGGGGCAGAGTTTCAGCGTAGCGTGATTGTGCCTGCCGCCGCCGCGCCGCTGAGCGAACGCCCCGAAAAAGCGCTGCCGGGCACTGTCGTGGGAGACCTGCTTGTCGTGCCATTTTAGGGATGCTACCATCCGCCGTCGCATTTGCAGCGACAAGTGGTCACAATTGTTTTCGTGCGGGTGATGGAGAGATGAACGGCGAACGGCTCCCTCTTCGCTGACCTTCCCCTTTGGCAATCGCTCACCTTCGAGCCTGAGCTATCAGCTCTGATCCTCCCGTCAGCCGCTCATATCAAAAAAAAGACAGACAGAGACACCGGCGATGACAACTTCACCTAGCCCCAATCCGATTGCGATGCAAAGCACTGGCGGACTCAGCGAACGGCGCGTGATCAATTACACCGCTCGTTATATGGGCATTCCGTTCGAAGCCGTGACACTCGACGCGCTGACGCCTGACGCTTCGACGCGCAAATATTATCGCGTGGCCGATGTTGCACGTCCTGCGCAAACCTGCATCATCAGTTTGTACCCTGCGCCGTTTGCGCCCCAGGATAATTCCTACCTCGATGTGACCCGCCTGTTTGAACAGGCCGCTTTGCCCGTTCCCAAAGTGATTGATGTGGCGGGCGAAGAAGGCATTATCCTGCAAGAAGACCTGGGCGATACCAGTCTGGCCAAATGGCTGGCCGAAGCTAATGACCACGCCGCCGATGAAATGCTCAATCGCGCCATTGAACTGATCGCGCGCATTCAGGCTGTCACGCCATTGGCTTATGATATGAACTCGGTGTCGAGTCGTCTGGCATTTGATGAAGACAAGCTGGCCTGGGAATTAAACTATTTCTTTGCGCATTATTTCGGCAGCTACCGGCAGCAGGTTTTGAGTGAAGAAGAGGCGGCTGCCATCAAACGCGATTTGCAAACGATTGCCGCCGAATTGGCTGCGCGTCCGCGTGTGCTGACGCATCGCGATTATCACGCAATGAATTTGATGGTGGATGCGCGCGGCGAATTGCGCGTGATTGATCATCAAGATGCGCGTATGGGACCGGCGACCTATGATCTGGTGCCGCTGCTGGTCGAGCGCCGGTTGCAACCGGCAGATGAATCCTGGGTCGAGGCCAAACAGGATTACTTTCAGCAGATGCGCGTGCGGCATGGATTGCCGGTGATTGATAGCGAAGAGCTGCGGTTTGAATTTCACCTGATGACGATACAGCGGCAACTGAAAGCGACGGGCACGTTTTCCTATCAAAGCGCCGTGGTTGGTCGTTATGAAGTGTACGAAAAATACATTGCACCGGCGGTGGCCACGGTGTTGCGCGCAATGGGCAAACCGGGAATGAAGGAATATCCTGCGCTTCGTGCGGCATTGGAAAACGCGAACAGAACGACGGCAACAGAACGATGATGGAAACAATTTCTCGAAGAAACTTCACGACTCAAATGCTCGGTTCGCTAATGGCCTTTTCGCTGGTCGAAACACTCAGTCGCGGCGATGCGTTGGCCAGGGGCGTTGCGCCCATCGTCAAACACTGGCTGGCAGAAGTGGAAGAAATCAGCCGTGCGCTGGCCGAGCAAAAAAACAAACAGATTGAATGGCAGCGCAAACTGGATGAGCTGTTTGCGCGCGTAGAACTGAAAGACCTGCTGCGTGACATTGACTTCGAGCGGCTGAGCAAGACCATCAAATTCCCAGACGATCACGAAGGCGTCGTCGCGACAAAACCGCCCCGCGCCGCCGGATTGCCCAAAGAACTGAGCTTTTCGACTTTCATCTATGGCCTGAAAAAAGATCGCGCCATCGTGCCGCATTGCCATCGCAACATGACTTCAATGCACATGCCGATTGGTGGCGAACTTCACGGCTGGCATTACGACCGGCTGCGCGACGAGCCGGAGCATTTGATTATCAAACCGACGCTTGACCGTGCGCTGAAGCTTGGCGAAGTGACAACCATCTCTGACGAAAAGGACAACGTTCACTGGTTCAAGGCCATCAGCGACGGAGCTTTCACATTCAACATCGGCGTTTACGGAATTGACCCGGCAGTGAAATTGGGCGGACGGCAGTTTTATCTCGATCCGCTTGGTGCGGAAAAACTCGGCGATGGCTCATTGCGTGTGCGGCATCTGACGATGAAAGAAGCTCATCGGCTTTACGGCAAATCGTCATGACCAGGCGAGAAGTCAAAATCAGCAAGTTTCTGAGTTTGGTTTTGCGACACCAGCCGGAAACTGTCGGTTTGAAATTGAACGACGCTGGCTGGGTTTCTGTCGCCGACTTGCTGGCCGCCGCTGACCGGCAAGACCTGAAATTTTCGCGCGCAGAACTTCAGCAGGTGGTTGCCAACAACGACAAACAGCGGTTTTCGTTTAGCGCAGACGGCCAATTGATCCGCGCCAATCAAGGCCATTCCGTGGCGGTCGAATTGGGCTATGAACCGGCCGTTCCGCCCGAGACGCTCTTTCACGGCACCGCCGAACGCTTTCTGGCTTCGATTCAGGCGCAAGGGTTGATCAAAGGCCAACGGCATCACGTGCATCTTTCCGCCGACCGCGAAATTGCCCGCTCTGTCGGGCAGCGTTATGGCAAACCGGTTGTCTTGCAAGTCCATGCGGCACAGATGCAGCACGATGGGTTTGTGTTTTATCTTTCTACCAATGGAGTCTGGTTGACGGAACACGTTCCGGTTCCGTACCTGGTGTTTTTATGAAGCAAACGTATATCGCAGAAATTGGCAAACACCTCGGCGAAGAGGTCACCATCAAAGGCTGGCTTTATAACAAACGGTCGAGCGGCAAACTCGGTTTTCTGGAGCTCCGCGATGGCTCAGGTCTCATTCAAACCGTGGTCTCGAAAAAAGACGTGGACGAAGCGACCTGGGAAAACGCCGAGAAAATCACCCAGGAATCCTCGCTCATTGTGACCGGCGTGCCGCGCGAACATCCCAAAAAGCCCGGCGTTTACGAATTGGACATCAAGACGCTGGAAATCGTGCACCTGACGCACGAATATCCGATTACGCCCAAAGAGCACGGCGTCGAATTCCTGATGGATCACCGTCATTTGTGGTTGCGCTCACGGCGGCAACACGCGATCTTGCGCGTGCGCCACGAAATCATCAAAGCCGTGCGCGATTTCTTTGATTCGAATGGCTTCACCTTGTGTGATACGCCGATTTTCACGCCCGCCGCCTGCGAAGGCACGACCACTCTGTTTGAAGTGGATTACTTCGACGACGAAAAAGCATACCTCTCGCAATCGGGTCAGTTGTACAACGAAGCGACCGCCGCTGCCTTTGGCAAAGTCTATTGCTTCGGACCGACCTTCCGCGCAGAGAAATCAAAAACCCGTCGCCACCTGACCGAATTCTGGATGGTCGAACCGGAAGTCGCCTATGCCAAGCTGAACGACGTGATGGAACTGGCCGAAAACTTTTTGAGCTTCGTGGTTGGTCGCGTGCTCGAAAACCGGCAGGAAGAATTGAAAGTGCTCGAGCGCGACGTCAGCAAATTGGCCAACCTGGTGCCGCCGTTTCCGCGCCTGCAATATGACGATGCGGTCAAGATGCTGCAACAGGCGCACGCCGAAGGAAAACTGGAAAACCGCTTTGAATGGGGCGGCGATCTGGGCGCGCCGGACGAAACCTATATCTCGTCACAATTCGACAAACCGGTGTTGGTGCATCGTTACCCGGCGGCGGTCAAAGCGTTTTACATGGAACCGGATCCGGAGCGCCCCGACCTGGCGTTGTGCGTGGACGTGCTTGCGCCCGAAGGGTACGGCGAAATCATCGGTGGCGGCGAACGTTCGTCGTCGCTGGATTACTTGCTGAAACAACTCGCCGCACACGAACTGCCCGAAGAGGCGTTTGACTGGTATCTGGACTTGCGCAAATACGGCAGCGTTCCGCACGGCGGATTTGGCATGGGCATCGAACGCTGCGTGACCTGGATTTGCGGCATCGAACACGTGCGCGAAACGATTCCATTCCCCCGCATGCTGTATCGGTTGAAACCATAAGGCGGTTGGCTGTTTGACAGCCACGGCCATAGGTTTCGTTTGCTTTGTAATCTTCCCCCAGTTTGACAGCTCGAATCTTGAGGACTTTGCCCCATGACTCGAAGAGAAGATGCGACAAATCTGGCTGGGGAACGGCAGGCGGAAAACGCTGCGCCGAAACCGGCACAGCCTTCACAGCCGCGTACAATCATCGGCGCCTGGCTGAGCGAATTTGAAGAGCGCATTGCGCAGGACTTTCGCCGCCGCACCGGACTGGATTACCAGACCACCATCAACCAGATCATCGAAGCGGCTGAACCGTTTCCCGGTATGCGCGTGCTTGACGTGCCGACCGGTACGGGCGTGATAGCGCGCCAATTCGTGGGCAAGATTGGCGAAAAAGGCAAAATCATCGGCGTGAGCGCCACCCGCGAAGAAAGCGAAGAAGCGCGACTGGCCGGACAATCCGCCAAAGTCGGCATGCGCATTGAATGGCGCGTGATGCCAATAGAAAAGCTGCTGTTTGAAGACAACAGTTTTGATCTGGTGACTTCCGCGATGGCGTTTCATCGCTTGCCGGGCGAAAAATTCCTGGCCGAAGCCTATCGCGTGCTTGCGCCGGGCGGACGTTTGCTGATTGCCGACGAACTTGCGCCCGAAATTCCGCGTCATCCGTTGTTGCTTTCGATGCGCCGCAACTATTACCTGCACATCAAACGAGACCCATACGAAGCCGAAGCGAAGTTTTATCCAACAGAAGACATGATGGAAATGATGAAAACGGCGGGCTTCAGCCAGATCATGTTTCGCGCTTTACGACAGCGCAGCAAACACGACCGTGTGTTTACCTTGATCAAGGCTGTGAAATGGCAGCCGTAAGCAGGGAGAGTGGTTATGAACGTGAGAAAAAAGGCGACGATCATCGGCGTATTGATGGACCTGGGTGCTGACCGGCGCGGTGTTGATATGGGACCGTCAGCCGTGCGCGTGGCTGATTTGAACGAACGGCTGGAAACGCTCGGCTATGAAGTCTTGGACGCGGGCAACATTCCTGTGCGTAATCCAGAGATGATGCCCGTCACCGACAGCAAGGCGAAGTACCTGCCCGAAATCACCGCAGCTTGTCAGACGCTGGCCGAACAGGTCGAAGCCGCACTCGAACACGGTTCAATTCCGATTGTGTTGGGCGGCGATCATTCGATTGCCATCGGCAGTGTGTCGGGGTTGGCGGCCTATCATCGTAAACGGGAACAACGCGTGGGCGTCATTTGGTTTGATGCGCACGGCGATATGAATACGCCCGAAACCTCACCGTCGGGGAACATTCACGGCATGCCGTTCGCGGCGATTTTGGGACACGGCGCACAAGAGCTGACGCACATCGGCGGTTTCGCGCCCAAGGTTCATCCCGAAGATTGTGTGTTGATCGGCGCGCGCAGCGTTGACCCGGAAGAAGCCGTCGCGCTCAAAGCTTCCGGCATTCGTGTGGTGACCATGCGCGAACTGGATGAACGCGGGATGAGCGCCGTGATGGATGAAGCCATGTGGTTGGCAGCGCGACGCACGGCGGGTTTTCACGTCACGATGGACATGGATTTTGTTGACCCGGATTTCGCGCCCGGCGTCGGTACTCCGGTTCCCGGTGGGCCGACCTATCGCGAAAGCCACCTGGCCATGGAAAAGGTGGCCGATTCGGGCAAGATGTTGTCGTTTGAATTGACCGAAGTGAACCCGGTGTTTGACGTGGCAAACAAGACTGCCGAATTGGGCGTGCAACTGATTTTGTCAGCGTTCGGCAAAAAAATTATGTAAGGGCGAAAAGGGGTGGAAACCACCAACCGCACAGAACGCACGACACGAATGCGCAGGTTTCGTTTCGCGCTGGGCGCGGTTTTGGTGGTTGCTCTTTCTTACCGTTTGAGGAGATCGTTTGGACAACAAGCTTAAAGTGGGCGTCATTTTCGGCGGGCGTTCCGGCGAACACGAAGTGTCATTGCGGTCGGCGGAATCCATCATCAATGCGCTCGACCGCGCGAAATACGAAGTGGTGCCAATTGCCATTACCAAAGAAGGCCGCTGGCTTTCTTCCAGCGAAGCGACGCGCTTGTTGCCCAGCGCCGTCCTGGCGCAAGCCGACCAACATGTTGCCATTTTGGGCGATCCGACCGAACGCGGGCTGACCTATGTCAGTGGAAAACAGGCCGCAGACGAACGCGGCAAACTTGATGTGGTGATTCCGGTCCTGCACGGCACCTATGGCGAAGACGGCACCATTCAGGGATTGCTGGAAATGGCCGATGTGCCTTACGTCGGGTGCGGAGTGCTGGCTTCGTCCGCGGGCATGGACAAGGTCATCATGAAACGGTTGTTTCGTGAAGCGGGCTTGCCGATTGTCGAATTCGTGCACTTTTTGCGCACACAATGGGAAGCCGATCCGCTGCTGATCGAAACGCAAATTGCGGCGGAACTCGGATTTCCCTGTTTCGTCAAACCGGCCAATCTGGGCTCGTCGGTCGGCATTTCCAAAGCCACAGACGCCAAAAGTTTGGGCGAGGCCATTCGTCTGGCGGCAAAATTCGACCGCAAACTGATTGTGGAGCGCGGCGTGGATGCGCGCGAAATCGAAGTCAGCGTGCTCGGCAACGATAATCCGCAAGCCAGTTTGCCCGGCGAAATCGTCCCGCAAACGGCGGCGTTTTATGATTACAAAGCGAAATACGTTGACGACAAAGGCGCGCGTTTGGTGTTGCCGGCGGAAATCAGCCCCGAACTCACGGCGGAAATACAGCAACTGGCCGTACGCGCGTTTCAAGCCATTGATGGCGCCGGATTGGCGCGCGTGGACTTTTTTCTGGAAAAAGATGCGGGCCGCTTGCTGGTCAACGAAATCAACACCATGCCCGGGTTCACTTCGATCAGCATGTATCCGAAGCTGTGGGAAGTCAGCGGCATTCGCTACGCCGATTTGCTGGATCAGTTGATCGAACTTGCCTTTGCGCGACACCGCGAAAAATCGCGCAACCAGACCAGCTACGAATGACCTTGCCCCGCGCCCGGCGACCTGCCAGGGCAAAATCGGCCCCCGAAATGGCGCGCTGCGCCAACCCGTGTCTTCTTGCGAGCGCCAGACTCCGCATCGTACAATCAACGTTGGTTTAAGTGGTTTCCATCATTCCTATGCGCATCAAACTTTCGGTTTTCGCCATTTTGCTGTTGAGTGGCTTGCTGCTGTCCTGCCGTTCTTCCAAAACGCCGGGCGGTTCAGCCGACGACAAATCGCCGGTCATCGTCGAAATCAACGGTACGCCCGAACGCCAGGCGGCGTTTGAACGCTTTATGAAAGCGCGCCTGTCTGATTTTGTGCAAAACACGCAAAGCCAGGCGGACAATGACCAACTGCGCAGCCGGTTGTTTGACGAATTTGTCCAACGGCAATTGATCGTCCAAGAGGCGATGAAAAAGAACATCGAGCCGACGGATGACGAAATCCGTAATGCGCTCGAAGCGCAGCACAAACAAACCAGCGGCGGCAATGCCGCAGCCGCTGGCGCAAGCGGCGGTGAAGGCGCAGCACAGAATGAGGCGACGCTCGAAAGCAGCGAACGGCGCGTGGAAATCTTTAACGACCTGTTGTCGCTGAAGTTTTACAAGACCGAAGTGCTCAAAGACGTTCAGGTGACGCCGCAAGAGGTCGAGGCGTACTACAACAAAAACAGCGAACAGTATCAGGGCAAAAACGGGTTTTATGTGCGCGAGATTCGCGTGCACGAAGACGCCGACGCCCAGAAACTCTATCGTCAGGCGCTGGCCAAGCCGCAAGATTTTGCCGTGTTGGCCAAGGAACATTCCGAAGCGCCGACCGCCGCCAACGGCGGTTTGATTTATTACGAAGCGCAACAATTGCCGCCCGCGCTCGAACAAGCGATCACGCCGCTGAAAGTCGGTTCGATCAGCCGGGTGGTCAAATCCAGTTACGGGTTTCATTTGTTCAAACTGGAACAGCGCGCCGAACCGCTGCCGCTGGAAAAAGTGCGCAAAGAGATCGAAGACAAATTGCTCAGCGAAAAGAATCAATCGCTGATTGACGACTTCAACAAACGGGTGCTGGGCGAAGCCAAGATCGTCGTCCACCGCGAGAAACTGGGCTTTAATTACACCGGCAGCCTGGGACCGAAATCCTAAGCGCAAGCCCGGCCGTTGAAGGCGTTCTGATTTACGAAACTCGCGAACAAATACGGTGTGCCAGAAGCAGCAAGCCGCAACCTTGCTGGCCTGTTTGGCTTCCTGCTGAAAGGGAGTGCTGCCTGGCTAAGTCATTGTAAAAACACCGATTTCGAACACTGCCAGAACCTTCTGGGGACCGACTGAGGAGATTGTGTATGAAGTTGCTCAAGTTAGGCTTTTTGCTGGGAGTCGCGCTGTTTAGCGCCAGCGCCGTTTACGCCCAAAGCGGCGAAGAAAAACCGATTGATGAAGTGATTGCCCGCGTCAACGCCGGCGTGATTATGCGTTCGACGTATGAAGCGGCGCAGCGCGAAGCCCTGGAAGAAATGAAAAAGCAGGGCTTGAAGGGCGATGAGCTGGAAAAGAAATTCAACGAATGGAAGCCCAGAATTCTGGACGACCTGATCAACAACCAGTTGCTGGCGCAACGCGCCAAAGACCTTTCGATCAACGTCGAACCCCAGGTCAACCAGCAGTTGTTGCGCTTGATGAAAGAGAACAATTGCGAATCGCTGGAATGTTTGGGCCAGAAAATGCGCGAAGCCGGATATGACATCGAAGAAGTGCGTAAAGTTCTGACCGAGAATTTCTCGCGCGATCAGGTCATCGGCCAGGAAGTCTATGGCAAGATTTATCGTTCGGTGACGGAAAAGGAAAAGCGCGAGGCTTACGATAAGAACCTGCAATATTTCACCGAACCGGGCGAAGTCAAACTCAGCCGCATTTTCATCGCCTTGGGCAAAGATGCCGCACAGTCTTTGGCGCGCGCCAAAGACGTTGCGACTCAGGCCAAAGGCGGCGTGACTGATTTTCCTTCGCTGGCCAAACGCTATTCGGAGGAAGCGATCGGCAAAGACGGCGGCAAACTGGATGCTACCATCAAAATTACCGATCTCGCGCCGGAAGTGAAAGAGGCGCTGGAAAACGCCAAGATCGGCGACGTGAGCGAACCCATCAAACTGGAAAACGGCTATTACATCTTCCGCGTGGATGAACGGAAAGAGCCCAAGGTCGTGCCTTTTGAGGATGAAAAGGTGCAGGATGCTGTGGGACGTTTCATCGTCGGCCAGAAAGCCGAAGCGCAAATCGAAACCTTCCTCACCAAATTGCGTGACGAAGCGTTTATCGAAATTGACCCGCGCTTCCAATTTGAAGGCAGCAAGGTGAAATCGGCGCAAATCAAACGCACGCCGTATTCGGAAGAAAACGCCAAAACCAAGAAGAAGAAAGAGAAAGAAGAGAAGAAGAAGGCTGCTGAAGCAGAGAAAGCTGCTGCCAGCAACAAGCCTTAAGCGCCGAAAGCCGTAAACCAGCATCGCCAGGTGCAATCCCGCACCTGGCGATGCTGGTTTTTCGCTGATTCGGTTTGCCTATCTCGCAGGTCCCATATGGAAAAAATCTTCGTCCGTGACCTCGTCGCTAACCAGACCATCAGCACTACGTTTTTGGTCAAAACCAAAGAACTGCGCAGCAAGAAAACTGGCGGGCAGTTCGCGCTGATCACCTTTGGCGACAAAACGGGCGACATCGTCGGGCAATGGTGGGACAATTTCGAAGACACCATTGATACTTTCGACAAAGACGACGTCGTGTTTGTGCGCGGTCAGGTCAATCTGTACCGTAATCATTTGCAGCTTTCGATTCACCGCATTCGTCCCTGCCAGGATCGGGAAATTGATCTCGCCCATTACTTCCCCACGACCAAATATGATGTAGAGCAGATGTTCGCCGAACTGCTGAGCATCGTGGCGGAATTTAAGAATCCCTATTTGCGCCAGTTGCTGCAAAACATTTTTGCCGACGAAAACACCGCGCAAAAATTCAAACGCGCCCCGGCTGCCAAAACAATGCACCACCCGTATCTGGGAGGACTGTTAGAGCATTCGTTGTCGCTGGTGAATCTGTGCCGCAAAGTCGGCGGGCATTACGAAGGCATAGATATTGATCTGTTGGTCACGGGCGCGGTGTTGCACGATTTCGGCAAGATTGACGAACTCAGTTACGAGCGTGCCTTCGGATACACCGACGAAGGGCAGATGATTGGTCATCTGGTGATGGAAACGATGATGGTTTCCGATCACATCAGCCGGATTCCGGATTTTCCGGAAACGCTGCGCCTGCATTTGTTGCACATGCTGCTGGCGCATCACGGCAAACTCGAATACGGGTCGCCCAAATTGCCGAGCACGCCCGAAGCGTTGTTGCTGGCCTATCTGGACGATCTCGATTCCAAAGTCGAGGCGATGCAACGATTGATCGCCGAACCGCAAACCGCCGGGGATTGGACGCGCATTTCACCCATGTTCGAGCGTCCGATTTATCGCGTGCGCACCTTGTCGGAACCGGCAGCCGCAGAATCGGCGGTGGTGGTTTCGCCGCCAGAAATTCCTGCGGCGCAAGTTGCCGCGACGGCAACCGCACAACCTGAAAACGCGCACGCTTCACCGCGCAAACCTTCCGTGCGGCAGAACAATTTCAACACGCCGTTCGAGCAATTCTTCAAACAACAACAGGATTGATCGGTTGCAGGCCAGATCAATCAGCGTGAATGTGGATGGCGGGCAGGCGCGATCTTGATTGCTGGCCGTGCTTCGGGCAAGCTATGGCCTAACTCCTCGCAATCCCATATCGAAATACTATCAGGAGGCTGCAAATCATCATGATTTCAGGAATTCTTTTGGCTGCTGGGGAATCCAAACGGATGCAGGGCGCATTCAAACCGTTGCTGAAGTGGGGCAAACGCACGGTAATTGGCGAATGCGTGCATCAGATGCGCAATTCGCAACTGGCTGACATTTACGTTGTGCTGGGACATCGCGAAGCCGAAATTCGCCCTCGTCTGGCGGGCACCGGTGTGCAATACGGCATCAACGAAGATTATCAAAAAGGCATGCTGACGTCGGTCAAAACGGGCTTGGCGATGCTTGGACCAAATTCGGATGCGTTTTTGCTGGCCTTGGTGGATCAACCGATGGTCAAGGCGGAAATCATCAATGCGCTGATTGACGCGTACAGCAGCGGCGACAAGGGCATTGTGATTCCTACGCATCAGGGGAAACACGGGCATCCGGTTATTATCAGCACCAACTATGTCGAAGAGATCATGCAACTCGACGACGACAGCGAAGACGGATTGCGCGCGTTTATCAATGCTCACCGCAACGATTGGCTGGAAGTGCCGGTGAACGCCGCCGCCGTGTTGGAAGACATTGATCATCCAGAAGATTACGAACGATTGAGCAAACAGGTCGAACCGCTGTACGAGTATCACAAGTGGCACCCGTAAGCTTTGCCAAAGCGCCGGATGCCACCGTGTATACACAGCGAAATCGCCTGTAGTCGTTCTTTACTTTTTGTCTGTCAATTGTGATCGCGACAGCCGGACACGCGCAAATACGAACACATCCGCTGAACGGTTGTGATCGTCTGGCGCGATGTCCGGCGCATCGCTGTCAAACGCGATGGCCGAACCGTCTGCGCTGATGTCAGCCGTCAACGAACGTCCTGTTGCGCTTTGTCCCCAGCGATTGACGCTGACCAGGCGCGTTTGCCCGGCGGTCACATCACGGACAAACACATCATCCGTTTGGTTGAAATCGTTCGGAGCCAGATCGGGCGCAGCGCTGCGAAACACCAGCCAGCGGCCATCGGCGCTGAACGCTGCTGCCACGGCATTGAATCCGCCACTTTCCTTGCCGGCCAGATTTACACTCGCCAAGGTTGTGATTCCCAACGTCAAATCACGCACAAACAAATCCTGTCCTGCGGGAGAGGTTTTGTTGGGGGCCAGGTCCACCGCAGCGCTGCTAAACGCGACATAACGGCCATCCGGGCTAAGCAACGGATTTTGCGCGTTCAACCCCGTTCCGCGTCCGTTGGTGCCGCCGTTGTCGCCGGTCAGATTCACGCTTGCCAACGTCGTCGTTTGCGCCGTCAGATCGCGGACATAAATGTCGGCTTGTGGCGTATGGTCATTGGTCACCAGATCAGTGGCAAAGCTACGAAACGCCACGCGGCGTCCGTCGGCGCTGATGGTTGGGTCTACTGAAGGTTGATTGCCGCTGTTGTTGCCTCGGGCATTGACGCTGATCAGTGTCGTGCTGCCGCTGACCAGATCGCGCACGAAAATGTCAGAGAATCCATTGGTGCCGTCACAATCTCCATAACAGACCTGATCGTTTTCTGTCAGGTCGTTGACATAACTGACAAATGCGACAAAACGCCCGTTGGCGCTAAGCACCGGATCAAAGCTGAAAAATCCGCCGCTGGTTAGTGAAGAACGATTGCCGCTGGCTTGTCCGTTGACGTTGACGCTGACCAGCATCGTTTTGCCTGCAACCAGATCACGCACATACAAATCCGCCGAATCGTTCTTATCGTTGTCCACCAAATCCTGTGCTTCGGTGGTAAACAGCACAAAACGCCCGTCCGCGCTCAGGCCATAAAGCCACACAAACAAAACGCCGCCACGGCTTGCCGCGCCTGAAGTATTGACCGTAACCAATTGCGTGACGCCGGTTTGCGCATCACGCACGAAAATGTCTTTCAAGCCGTTGTCGTCATTCGCCACCAAATCGTTGGCCGAACTTTCAAACGCGACAAAGCGTCCGTCAGCGCTCAGAAAGGGCGTGCTTGAACTTCCATTGCCGCTGGCATTGCCGTCGCGGTTGACGCTGATCAGTTTGGATTGATTGGTTTGCCGGTCGCGCAAGAAAACATCCGGTGCGCCGTTGCCATCACGCAAATCGGCGATTAGATCAGGCGCATCGCTTTGAAACACCACAAAACGTCCGTTTGCGCTCAGGGCCGAACGCGGCAGAACAGAATTGAGATAGGATTCTGAGCTTGCTGCGCCGCTTGTATATCCACTGGCGCTGACCAGGACGGGCGTTTTGCCGGGGCGTGTGGGCACTTGTTGTCCACACACTGGCAATACAACTGCAACAAGTAAAAGCAATAACGTAATACGTCTATTCATGGGGACTACCTTCTCCTAGATTCATTCGTCGTCGGCTCTGCCCGCGTTGAAAATCACGCTGGCTGGCCGCCGTGTTTATTCGTTTGCGGCGTTAGACCGCATTCTTTCTTGTAAACATACGGAGGCGAGGCGATAGAGTTCGCCCAAGCAAGTCGCAGGTTTTTTCAAACAACTGTGAGAACGCTGACAAGTCTTGCGCTTGTCACCTTTAACCTCGGTTGTTACCATCCGGCTTTAGGCGATTCCCTCCGCTGTTTCTGAACGAACCGATCGTCTTTATTTTCTGGAGCTTCTGGAGAACTTTATGGCTTATGCTGACCTGCGCGAATTCATCAAAGCGTTGGAAAAAAACAAAGAACTGAAACGTATCTCAACGCCCGTTTCCAGCGATCAGGAAATCACCGAAATCACCGATCGCGTGTCGAAAGCCAAAGAACACAACAAAGCGTTGCTGTTTGAAAATGTGGATGGCGGCAAAGTTCCCGTGCTGATCAACGCGTTGGGCAGCCGTCGTCGCATGGAAATCGCGTTGGAAGTGGACAACGTCGAAGACGTCGCCGCGCGCTTGACCGAATGGCTGGATTTCAAATCGCCCGAAGGATTGCTGGAAAAGGTCAAAATGCTGCCCAAACTGGCAGAATTGGGCAAATACTTTCCGCGCGATGTCAAAACCGGACCGTGTCAGGAAGTCGTCAAACGCGCGGGCGAGTTTTCACTCTTCGATTTTCCGATTTTGAAATGTTGGGAAGCCGACGGTGGGCGGTTCATCACGTTTCCGATGGTGTTCACCAAAAATCCGCGCACGGGCAAACGCAACTGCGGCATGTATCGCATGCAGGTTTATGACGAACAGACGACCGGCATGCACTGGCAAATTCACAAACACGGCGCGGCGCATCATCGCGATCAGGAAAAGCGCGGCGTCGAACGGATGGAAGTCGCCGTCGCCATCGGGGCCGAACCGATTACGAATTTTGCCGCGACGTTGCCGTTGCCGGATGATCTGGATGAAATGATTTTTGCCAGCTTCATCCGTCAGAAACCCATCGAGATGGTCAAATGCGTGTCGGTGGATTTGGAAGTGCCCGCCAGCGCTGAAATCGTGCTGGAAGGTTATGTTGATCCTTCTGAACGCCGTGTCGAAGGCCCATTTGGCGACCACACGGGCTTTTACACACTCGAAGAACCCTATCCCGTCTTTCATGTGACGACTGTCACGCATCGCAAGAATCCAATCTATCAAACGACGATTGTCGGACGCCCGCCGATGGAAGATTGCTGGATGGGCTGGGCAATCACGCGCATTACCTTGCCCGTGCTCAAGCGCCAGTTTCCCGAAATCGTGGATATGGCGTTACCGTTTGAAGGCGTTTTTCATAACCTGATGCTGGTTTCGATACGCAAACAATATCCGGGGCATGCGCGCAAAATCATGAACGCCATCTGGGGATTGGGACAGGCGATGTTCACCAAATGCATTGTCGTGGTGGATGAAGACGTTGACGTGCAAAATCCGTCGGCAGTCGTTTGGAAAGTGCTCAACAACATTGATCCTGAGCGCGACATTCAATTTACCCTGGGGCCGATTGACGTGCTCGATCATGCGTCACGCGAACAAGGTTTCGGGTCGAAGATGGGCATTGATGGCACGCGCAAATGGAAAAACGAAGGTTTTGCCCGCCGCTGGCCGCGCGAAAACAATACCAGCGACGAGGTGAAACAGCTCGTGAACGAAAAGTGGAAGAAACTGGGTTTGTGGTAAGCCAGTGATTGATCAGTTTGCCAAGAGACACAAAAAAGGCGCAGAGGGAACGATTCCCTTTGCGCCTTTTTTCAGGTGGTGATGTCTGTGACGTTAGCGCCGTCTGCTGCTGGTGCCGCCAAACAGCGAACCGAGCACACCGCGCATAATTTGTCGTCCCAGCGATGTGCCCACGGAACGCGCCGCGCTTTTGGCAAACGAACCGAGAATGTCGCCCGCTGCGTCCATCAGCGGCGAAGATTCTTCGCGCGCCGGGGCTTGCTGTTGTTGGCTGACTTCTTGCGCTTGCGCCCGCCGCTCTTTCAGCAATTCATAAGCTGATTCGCGATCCACGGCGCTTTCGTAATGACCATAAATGACTGACGAGCGAATCGTGCGCTGACGTTCATCGGCGGTGATTGCGCCCAGACGACTGTGCGGCGGTGCAATAAGCGCGCGACGTACGATGCCCGGCGTGCCTTTTTCATCCAGCACCGAAACCAGCGCTTCGCCGACGCCAAGTTCCGTGATCGCTTTTTCGACATCCAGATCAGGATTGGCGCGAAACGTCGTCGCCGCCGTTTTGACCGCTTTTTGATCGCGCGGCGTAAACGCGCGCAACGCGTGTTGCACACGGTTGCCCAACTGACTAAGCACGACATCAGGAACGTCCGTCGGATTCTGGCTGACAAAATAAACGCCGACGCCTTTTGAGCGAATCAGGCGCACGACCTGTTCGATTTTCTGCAACAGCGCGTCCGGCGCGTCGTCAAACAGCAAGTGCGCTTCGTCGAAGAAAAACACCATCTTTGGTTTTTCCAGGTCGCCGACTTCGGGCAGGTTTTCGTACAGCTCGGACAACAGCCACAGCAAGAAGGTGGCATACAGTTTGGGCGCTTGCATCAATCGGTCTGCGGCCAGGATGTTGACCACGCCGCGACCGTGATCATCGGTTTGCATCAGGTCTTCGATATTGAGCGACGGTTCGCCAAAAAACGCGTCGCCGCCTTGTTGCTCGATTTCCAGCAAGCGCCGCTGAATCGCGCCGACACTGGCTGCTGAAACGTTGCCATATTCGATGGTCAACGATTTGGCGTTTTCGGCAACGTGGGCCAACATCGCGCGCAAATCCTTCAGATCGAGCAGCAACATGCCGTTGTCGTCTGCCACTTTGAAAACCAACGACAACACGCCGCTTTGCGTGTCGTTCAAATTCAAGACGCGTCCCAAAAGCAGCGGCCCCATTTCAGAAATGGTCGAACGAAGCGGATGTCCCTGTTCGCCGAAAACATCCCAAAACATGACGGGGAACGCCGCATACGGAAAATCCTGAAAGCTAAACCATTGCGCACGTTCGGCCACTTTCGGATTGTCGCCGCCAGACTGGCAAATGCCGGCCAGGTCGCCTTTTACGTCAGCCATAAAGACGGGAATGCCGAGCAGGCTGAACTGTTCTGCCAGCACGCGCAACGTAACGCTTTTGCCTGTGCCGGTTGCGCCCGCAATCAACCCGTGCCGATTGGCCATCTTGGGTAACAAATAAATGTCATCTGTATCTTTGGCGAGGAGAATCGGATCCGCCATGACTGTTCACCGTCCTTTGTTCGTTTCGAGTCAAGATTTTGCTGCCATGTGATTGTGGGAATTGCAGCGCCAGTATCCAATGAAAGTCAGGCTTCGTCAAAATCCTCCTGCCGCTGAATCTGGCCGCCGGGCGAGCCGCAAACTTTGGTGTTCCCTTGCCCACGGTGTTAGACTTTTACCACTTCTGAGCGCATATCCCTCACAGTGATTTCGCCAGCCAGCAAGGCTGGTCCACACCTAACGCACCGTCACACGGACGAAAGGAGGACGATGTGATTTTCAAACAGGGGCAAAAGGTCGTTTATCCCACGCAAGGCGTTGCCATCGTCGAACAAATCGAATCCCGCCAAATCAATGGAGCGCCGCAAGAGTTTTATCTGTTGCGTTTGCAATTCAACAACTCGCTGGTGTTGGTGCCAACGCAAAATGCAGATGGGATCGGATTGCGCAAACCGATTGCCGCGCGGCAATGCAGCGATTTGTTGCGCTTGCTGGCGCAGGATTTCCCCGTGCCGCCGACCGATTGGAAAGATCGTTTCAAGGAATTTTCTGACGCCATGCGCAGCGGCAACCTGTTTGCCATCGCCGAAGTGCTAAAGACGCTGACGTATTTGAACCAGCTCAAACCGCTGTCATTTCGCGAAAAGCAGATGCTCGAACGCGCCCGCTATTTGGTGGTCAGCGAATTGGCGTTGGTCAGCCGTAAATCCGAAGCGCACATCAGTCCACAGGTCGAAGCCGCGCTAAACGGCGCTTGCCAGGAACACGCGCAAAGTGCGCCACCATCGCGTCTTGATCATTGACGGGCCGGTTGTGAGACACAGACAACAAAATCGCCTCCCACACCTGACAACAGGCGCGGGAGGCGATTGGCAGTTTGTCTTTGAGAAAAGCAGGCCGCCGCTTAGATCGTTTTTCAATCCGCTTTACGGATTGGCCACAGAGCCACGGAGGCTCAGAGAAATACTTAGAAACCTCTGTGGCTCTGTGCCTCTGTGGCAAAACCCGTACGCCAAAATGAAATCTGATCTAGTTGCGATTCTTATTGTTGTGTTTGGCCTTATAGATTTTCCGGCTGCTTTGATTTTGCTCTTTCTGGATTTCTTTGCGTTCTGCGCCGGTCACGGTTCCGTCAGCGCGCGCATCGCGTTTCATCTGCTGAATCTCTTTCTGCTCTTTTTCCAGCTTGCGCACCTCACCTTTTTTCAGTTCACCCGAAGCGACGCCTTCGGCAATGCGGCGTTGCTGGTTTTCTTGCCGTTGCGTGGCGCGCGGCGTACGTTTGCCGGGCGTGGGCGCCGGTGTTTGGGCGACGGCCATCAAAGTCAAAGCCAGGGAAAGCGTAAGCGAGAAGAGCATCGTGGACAGTGTTTTCATCGTTGTATTCTCCTTTTTGGTCCGGATGCGATCCGGTGATTTTCTACGTGTTGTTCGGCACAGCCTGCGATCCTCAGCGTTCTCATGCCGAGCAAACTGGCCTTTGCTGGCTGCCTCCATCGCGCCAGCTCGTTTGTTCGGCAAGTAGTGCAGCCAGGTCGTCAGGTGTATCAATCTTTTTTCTTTTTTTGATTTTTTGTGCGGAGCCGTTTGGGATTGGCGAGGGGGCCGCGAAATGTGTGGACTCTCTATCGCCCACAGAGAACTTTGCGTAGAATCCCGGCCCGTATGCATTCCAGCGCGCAACCTCCCGCAAATCAGGAATTGGTCGCCCGCATTCGGCAAGGCGAGGCCGATGCTGAGGCCGCGCTGTATGACAAATTCTCGGCGCGTGTGTATTTCACCGCTCTCAGCGAAACACATTCCAAAGAAGATGCAGAAGACATTCGGGCAGAAACCTTTCTGCGTGTGATTCAGGCTTTGCGCCAGGGCAAATTGCGCACCGCCGATTCGCTGCCGTCATTCATTGTCGGCATTACGTTGAATGTCATTCGGGAGCACATACGGCAAAAATACCGCGCCGATTCGCTGGAAGATTACGAATATGATGTCGCCGGGGGCGATTCGCTGGAACAGGCATTTCTGGACGCCGAAACCAGCCGCGCGTTGCAAGAAGTTGCCCGCCAGCTCAAACCGCGCGAGCAACAATTTTTGCGCATGTACTATTACGAAGAGCTGACCAAAGAAGAAATTGCGCGCAAACTCGGCATCAACCAAGAGCGCGTGCGGCTGATCAAATCCCGTGCGCTGCAAAGTTTTCGCGAGCTTTACAAAAAAATGACCCGACGCTGAAACAGGATTGATACAAACGGGCGGTTCGCTGCACTTATCAATAACTATGACGCATCAGGAAGTACAACAAGGCGATATCATCGAGCGTTACGTGCGGCATCAACTCTCGCCCGACGAGCGGCGTGCGTTTCAGGAACATTACTTCGATTGCGCAGAGTGTTTTGCACAGGTGCAGATGACGGCGCGTTTTGTGGCCGGGGTGCGTCAGGCGGCGCGTCAGAATTTGTTGGCAGCGGTTGCGGCAGAACCCTGGTGGGCGAATTGGTTCAAACCTGCGCTCGTGTTGGCCACCGCCTTGGCAGTGGTCCTGGCGTTGGGGATTGCCTGGTTGTGGCTGAAACAGCCTGCGGTTTCGCCCGAAGAAATTGCGGGCAAGCCGTCGCCCACGGTGACGCCTCAGGCGGAAAGTACGCCTGTGGTTGCTGAAAGTCCGCAAGTGACGCAACCGAATTTGGCGAAAACCCAGACGCCGCCACCGGCGGATATCGCTGCCCTTGGCAAATCTCCCGTCGTGTTTCTGGATTCTGAGCGCGGCGCGAAGGATGCGGGAACGGTATTGCGACTTCCGGCCAATGCTGCCAGCGCGATCTTGCGTCTGGACGTAGAACCAAACAGCCCATTTTCCAGCTTTCGCTTTCAGCTTTTTGACAGCGCCAAACGTCTGGTGACGACCGTTACCAGCGGCAAAGCCAACGCCAACGGCGCAGTTTCAGCCAGCATTCCCGCCAAGCTTTTACAGCCGGGCAAATATGTGGTGAAGTGTTACGGCCTGCGTGATGGCCAACCGGAACCGGTTGGCGAATACCGATTGCAAGTGCAAATACCGTAACCAGGAGTCGCGACGATGAAGCGAATCGTGTTTTTGCTTTGTGGGCTGGCCGTGCTTTGCCTATCGTTGCCGCATTCTGCCCAGATGCAAAACCGTCGGCGCGCCAAGGCAAACTCCTTGGACACAGATCAGCCTGCCGCCGTTGAACGGTTGCTCAAAACTGCCGCTCGGCAATTACAGAACAAAAACTTTTTGCAGGCCTACCAGATTGCCAAACAGGCGCTTACCTTAAGCCAGGAAAGTCACGACAAGGCGCGCCAGGCGCGTGCCATCAATCTGATCGCGCTGGCAGCCTTTCATGCCGGGCGAATGAATGAAGCCATTCGGCTGTTCAAACTTGCTTCGAGCAACGCAGACGAAGCGGGCATCAGCCAGTTGCAAACCAACGCGCTGGGCCGTGCCGGTGGATTGTTGATGCAATCGGGACGTTATGCCGACGCGTTGTTCTGTTTTGAGCAAACGTTGCGGTTGTTTCGTCAACGCAAAGACAAAAGCGGCGAAGCGCGCGCTTTGGCGCAAGTCGGCAGCGTGTTTGCCGAAACCGGCGATTTTGCGCAAGCCACACAATATTTGCAGCAAGCGCAAACGCTGGCGCAAAGTCTGCCCCGGCGCGAAACAGAGTTTTTTGTGTTGCGTCGGTTGGTTGCGGCTGAAAACGCGCGCGGCAATTTTGACAAAGCTCTGGCGTACGGAGAGCGGGCGTTGTTGCTTGCTCCCGCTGCGCCACGAGCATTTATGTACGCCGAATTGCTCTATCACCTGGCCATGACGCGGACGGCGCTCAACCAGCTCCCTAAGGCGGCAGAGCTGTTTGAACAGGCCTTGCGCATCATTCGCCCGATGAAATTGCCGCAACCCGAAGCGTTTGTGCTGGGCGAATATGCCGCGACACAATTGAAAGCAGGTCAGGCGGGAAGCGCGCGCAACACCGCGACACAGGCGCTCACCGTGTTACAGCGCACGGGCGGAAACAAACATCTCGAAGCCCGCGTGCATGCAACGCTCGCCGAAGCGCAACGTGCGTTGGGGCAACCGGCGGTGGCTTTGCTTAGCTATCGCGCCGGGCTGTCGGCACTGGAAGACGCCCGCGCGCTTTCGATTCCAACCGAAATCTCGCGCGCGGGCATTGTCGCATCGCGCCAACAGGTTTTTGCCGGGGCGATTTCATTGTTGGTTGAGCAATCGCTGACCGAGGAAGCGTTTGCCGTCGCAGAGTCGTATCACGCCCGCGCCTTTTTGGATGTTCTGGCCGAAGCCGGGTTGGAATCAGAGCTGGAATTGACACCCGCGCAGCAGGAACGCGAAGACCAGCTTTTTGAACAAATTTCCGCAGTGCAGCGCGAGTTGTGGCAACCGGAACTTGCGCCGGAAAAAGAAGCGCAGCTCAACCGCCAATTGGCCGACGCCGAAAACGCGTTGCAACTGTATCGGTTGGCACTGCGCCGCGCCGATCCGCGCTATGCCAGCGTCAAAGCGCCGCCGCCGATTGATTTCAAACGTGCGGCGGAATCCTTGCCCAAAGAGACAGCCTTGCTTGAATTTGTCCTCGGCGAAGAGCGCTCGTTTGCCTGGGTTGTGTCTGCGGGCAAACTCGCGACGGTGAAATTGCCCGCGCGCAAGGAATTAGAACCGCTCGTGGCGGCGTTTCGCGCGGAGATTTCGACCAAGGTCAATTCGGCCACTGCGGCACAAGCAATGGCCAAGCTGAAAAGCCAGGGCAAACCGTTATACGAAAAACTTTTTCAGCCGTTGGAAGCGCATTTGAGCGGCGCGCGCAAACTCATCCTCGTGCCTGATGGCGTGTTGTCGTATTTGCCGTTTGAAACCCTGGCGGGAAATGGCGCGCGCGGCGCAACGGCGTTTTTGCTCGAACGATTTGCGCTTCGCTATGCGCCGTCGGCTTCGGCGTTGGTGGCGCTGCAAACGCTCAGACCAAACGCGGCGCCAGCAAAAGGTCTCATCGCATTTGGCGATCCCGTCTATGCCAGAAGCGAGTCTGCCCAGGCAGCCCACACTGACGAACGCGGCTTTGATTTTCGCCAGTTGCCCTATACACGTACGGAAGTGAACGGGATCGCCGCGTTATTTCCCGCCACAGAACGTCAGGTGTTGCTTGGTGAAGAGGCGCAGGAAGCCGCCGTGAAAGCCGCGCCGCTCGGCCAGTATCGTTATCTGCATTTTGCGGCGCACGCTTTGGTGGATGAAGAGTATCCGGCGCGCTCGGCCATTATGTTGTCGGCTCCGACGACGATTGCCAGCGGGGCAAAAGCAGAAGACGGCGCGTTACAGATGGCCGAAGTCATGCGCCTGAAACTGAATGCAGCGCTGGTCACGCTTTCGGCATGTGGCACAGGGCTGGGCCGCATGTTGCACGGCGAAGGCATCATCGGACTGACCCGCGCGTTCTTGTACGCCGGCGCTGACAGCGTGGTCGTCAGTTTGTGGAACGTCAACGACATCGCCACAGCTTCGTTGATGAGATCGTTTTATAAGAACTTGCAACAAGGTTTGAGCAAAGACGATGCGTTACGCCAGGCGCAATTGGAACTTTTGCGCGGCGCACAGCCTGCCTGGCGGCATCCGTATTATTGGGCGCCGTTTGTGCTGGTTGGCGCGGCGCAATAGACGCCGATCGCAGTTCAACAAAACCAATCAACTTGTTACACGATAAGAGGGGGCTGCATGTCTGCATCGCGAGTCCGATTTCGAAATATCATTTTGTCAGTGCTGTTGCTGGCGGTTAGCGGGCTGGCCGTGCCGCCGTTGAAAGTCAGCGAGAACAAACGCTTTTTGGTGACCGCCGACGGCAAACCGTTTTTTTACCTGGGCGACACTGCCTGGGAATTGTTTCATCGCCTAAACCGTGAAGAGGCAGATCGGTATCTGAAAAACCGTGCCGACAAAGGCTTCACGGTGATTCAGGCCGTGGCCTTGGCCGAACTCGACGGATTGAATACGCCGAACGCGTATGGTCATCGTCCCTTGTTGGAGAACGATCCGACCCGGCCCGACGTGAAAGACGGTGCAAACAATGATTACTGGGATCACGTGGATTACATCGTGAAAAAAGCTGACGCGCTGGGCTTGTACATTGGCTTTTTGCCGACCTGGGGCGACAAATGGAACAAGAAATGGGGTGTCGGCCCGGAAGTGTTTACCGTTGCGAATGTCGAACGTTATGGCGAATGGTTGGGGCGTCGTTATCAACAGCAAAACAATCTCATCTGGATTTTGGGCGGAGATCGCCCGGTCGAAACCGACACGCAAAAAGAAATCGTGCGCGCGCTGGCGCGTGGTTTGAAAGCCGGTGACGGCGGAGCGCATTTGATGACCTGGCATCCGAACGGCGGGCGCAGTTCGTCAGAGTGGTTTCACGCCGACGCGTGGTTGGATTTCAACATGCGTCAAAACGGCCATAACGCCGAATTCAACGGGCGCTATGACAAAACCCGCGAAGATTACGACCGCGCTCCGACCAAACCCGTGCTCGACGGTGAACCCATTTACGAAGACCATCCGATTGCATTCAAGGCAAAAGAGCAAAGCCATTCCGTCGCGGCAGACGTGCGAAGACCGTTGTACTGGGATTTGTTCACGGGCGCATTCGGTCACACATACGGGCATCATTCCGTGTGGCAGATGTGGCAACCGGGACGCACGCCGGTCAACAATCCGCTCTTGCCCTGGTACGAAGCCATTGATCAACCCGGCGCGGGCCAAATGCAATATGCGCGTTGGCTGTTGGAATCACGTCCGTTTCTGACGCGCATTCCTGATGACACGGTGCTCGTCGCGGCTGATCCGCCCAGCGCTGTGCCCGGGGCAGGATTGAAACGTTATGTGGCGACGCGCGATTCTGTCGGCAGTTATGCGCTGGTTTACGTGCCGACCGGGCGTCCGTTCAAGGTGCGGTTGGATGCCGTCACCGGCAGCAAAGTCAAAGCGTGGTGGTTCAATCCGCGCAATGGCAAAGCGACGCTGATCGGCGAATTCCCCAACAGCGGACAACGCCAGTTTGCGCCGCCTGACGCCGGAGAAAATCTGGATTGGGTTTTGGTGCTGGATGATGCGGCCAGGAGTTTCGCGCCGCCAGGACAAACGAAAAAGCTGACGAAAACACGGTGAGACGCCGGGGCGAAACCTGTGACGTGAGGCCGGAGAACATCAATGCAAACAAAAACTACGACAAAAGTTTATGACGCCGTGATTGTCGGTTCGGGCGCAGCCGGTGGGATGGCTGCGTATATGTTGACCAAAGCCGGGATGAAGGTTTTGGTTCTCGAAGCCGGGCCGAAGCTCGATTTGTACAACGATTTCAAAACGCACGCCTGGCCGTACGAAGAAAAGTATCGCGGACGTCTTTCTCCGCGCGACGCCCACAATTACAAATACGGGTTCGCCGACGGATACACGACGCACATTTATGCGCGGCTGGATGAGAATCCCTATTCCACGCCCAAAGACAAACCGTTTGATTGGGTGCGCGCTCGTGCCGTGGGCGGGCGCACGCTGGTTTGGGGACGCGTCGCGCTGCGCCTGAGCCAGTTTGATTTCAAGGCGGCTTCGCACGACGGATACGGCGACGATTGGCCGATTTCATATGACGACCTGAAACCGTATTACGACAACGTAGACCGGTTGATCGGCATTATGGGAACGCGCGAAGGGTTGCCGCAATTGCCTGACGGCATCTTTCAGAAACCACAGCCGATGTTGTGCGGTGAGCGCCTTTTGCAACGCGGCGTAGAGAAAACCGGTCGCCGGTTGATTCCGACGCGCGCCGGGGTGATCAGCGAAAAACTGGCGCACAACAAATATCGCGCGGCTTGTCATTATTGCGGAACGTGCGGCAGAGGTTGTGACGTTGGCGCGATGTTCAATTCGCCGACGGGATTGCTGGCTCCCGCGCACGACACCGGCAATTTGACGCTGCGTTCTGATGCGGTGGTGCGCGAAATCCTGCTCGATGCCAAAACCGGCAAAGCCAAAGGCGTCAGTTTTGTTGACCGCAAAACAAAGCGCGATTACGAAGCCTATGGCAAGGTGGTGATTCTGGGCGCTTCGACGCTCGAATCCACGCGCATCATGCTCAATTCCAAATCACGCCTTTACCCGACCGGCGTGGCCAATTCCAGCGGCGTGTTGGGACATTACCTGCACGATCACACCTGGGGCGTCAGCTTTACCGGATTGGCCAAACAGTTGAAAGGCCGCGAAATCGTCAACGAAGACGGACGTCCACAGGGCACCTACATCCCCGCGTTTCGCAATCTGGACGGCGCGTCGAAACAACAGAAATACATTCGCCGATTTGGTTATCAGGCGGGCAGCGGCGCAGGCATTTTTCCCGGTCACGCCAAAACCACGTCCGGGTTCGGCGCTGATTTCAAAGCTGAAGTGCGTGCGTTGCATCCGGCCTTCGTGCGCATGAGCGCGTTTGGCGAAGTACTGGCGCGGCGGGAAAATCACGTGGCGATAGATGCCAACCTGAAAGACGCCTGGGGCATTCCCTCACTCAAAATTGACATCGCGTATGGCGACAACGAACGCGAGTTAACGCGCGACGCCATCGAATGCGCGCACGAGATGTTTCACGCCGCAAGCATCGAATTGATTTCAGAAAACCGCGATATGTATCCGCCCGGCCACAGCATTCACGAAGTCGGCACGGCGCGTATGGGCGACAACCCAAAAACGTCGGTTCTGAACAAATTCAATCAGGCGCACGATGTCAAAAATCTGTTTGTTGTGGACGGCAGTTGTTTTGTTTCGAGCGGATGCGTGAATCCGACCTTGACGATTTTGGCGCTGGCGATGCGCGCCAGCGAATATTTGATCGAGCAATACAAGCGCGGCGAAGTCTGAGCCACCAAGGAGCAAACACACGATGACACGTGAACAGGGATTCTGGCGTTGGTGCGGTGTGCTGTGTCTGGGCTTGCTGTTGGGCGGACAAGGCGCACATGCACAGCGCGCGGCGCAACCGAAACCGCGCCCCAATATTCTGATCTTGTATGCCGATGATTGGCGGCACGACACGCTCGGCGCAGCAGGCAATCCCATCGTCAAAACGCCGCACCTGGATCAACTGGCAAAAGAAGGCGTGCGCTTTCGCCGCGCGTATGTGACGACTTCGATTTGCGGTGTCAGCCGGGCAACGCTGTTTACCGGACAATGGATGTCGCGTCACGGCAATCCGGCGTTTGAGGCGTTCAAAACACCGTGGCGCGAAACCTATCCCGGACTGTTGCGCGCCAACGGTTATTGGGTCGGCCACATCGGCAAATGGCACAACGGCAAATTTCCGGCGGAACAGTTTGATGTTGGCCGCTCGTATGCCGGAACGCATTACCAAAAACAGCCAGACGGCACGACCATTCACGTGACAGAAAAGAACGAGCGTGACGCCTTGGAGTTTTTGCGCACGCGCCCGACAGACAAACCGTTTTGTCTGACCCTGGCGTTTTTTGCCACCCACGCCGAAGACCAAAATCCCAAACAATATTTGTCGCAACCGCAAAGCGAAGCGCTTTATCGCGACGCCACGATTCCCGTGCCGCCGACAATGAGCGATGAGTTCTTTCGCCGCTTGCCGCCGTTCATCGCCAATGAAAAAAACGAAGGGCGCAACCGCTGGCATTGGCGTTTTGACTCGCCCGAAAAATACCAGCAATACATGAAGGCTTATTACCGGTTGGCCACCGAAGTGGATACGACCGCCGGGCGCGTGCTGGCCGAACTGGCTGCGCAAGGATTGGCCGACAATACGCTGGTCATTTTCACGACCGACAACGGGTACTTTCACGGCGAACATGGATTGGCAGACAAATGGTATCCGTATGAAGAATCCATCCGCGTGCCGTTGATCGTGCGCGATCCGCGCCTGAAATCAAACAAACGCGGGCAGCTCAACGATGACATGGTGTTGAATGTGGACCTTGCGCCGACGATTCTCGGTTTTGCCGGATTGCCCGCTCCTGCGGGAATGCAAGGACGCGATTTTGCGCCGTTGTACCTGGCGGCGCGCAAACCTGTGTGGCGTACGGAATTCTTTTACGAACACGCGACCATTCGCGATACGGACTTCATTCCTTCGTCAGAAGCGTTGGTGCGCAAAGAGGAAAAATACATTTTCTGGCCGGATTTCAAATACGAAGAACTTTTTGATTTGCGCCGCGACCCGCGCGAAATGCAAAACCTTGCCGCTGACAAAGCCTACGCCGCCAAACTGGCGCAAATGCGTCGGCAGTTTGCCGCGTTAAAAGCCCAGGCGCGCTAACACCGATTCTCTGTTTTCTCGGTGTGCTGAATTGCGATTAGCCAGCGCGGCGTTCAAAATGCTGGCTATGTCAGACGAAAACGACAATCCGAATTACAACCAAATGACCAGCGGCGCTGAACCGGCGGCGGCCATTGAATTTCGCCATGTTTCGCTAAGTTTTGACGATGTGCCTGCGTTGCGTGACGTCAGTTTTACGTTGCCGCGCGGCGGCATGATTTGCATTACCGGCGATTCGCGATCGGGCAAATCGGTCTTGCTGCGTCTGGCGCTGGGGTTTTTACAACCCGACGAAGGCGATGTGTTGATTAATGGCAAGAGCATTGTTGGATTGGAAGAGACCGACTTGCTTGCCTTGCGCCGCGAAGCGATGGGCATGGTCTTTCAGGAAAACGCGCTCTTTACCGGACAATCTGTGTTTGAAAACGCCGCGTACCGGCTGACCGATCACGATTGGCCAGCGGAAGACGTCGAGCGCGCCGTCGTCGAAGTGCTGACCTTTGTCGGGTTGCAGGGCGAATTGGAAAAACAGGCCGAAGAGTTGTCAGGCGGCATGAAGCGCCGTCTGGAGTTGGCGCGCGCCTTGATCGGTTGGCCGCCGATCATGCTGTTTGACGAACCGACGTCGGGATTGGATCCGATCAATGCCAAGCAGGTGCTTGACCTGATCATCCGTGCGCGCGATTTGCACGGCATCTCTTCGCTGTATGTGACCAAGGCGTTGCACGAAATTCCTTATCTGGCTGCGCGGCGTGTGCTTGCGGATGGGAGTTTGGTGAGCAATTCCGAATCGCCGTCCGACTTGTTCGTCATGTTGCTTGCAGAAGGGCGCATTGCATTTTGGGGCAGCCCACGGGATTTTGCCGACAGCCAGTTGTCTGCGGTGCAGCATATGTTGCATCCGGTGACGGATGCGCTGCACGGCGATGTCGAAGTGGATGATCCCTGGCGGCACAATCGCGAAACCCATTCTCGCACTGACTGACGACGCAACTGCCGCCGGTTGACGTTGAATACGCAGTCGCTCACTACTACACCAATGGAAGCCTCTCTTTCCCTCTTATTCCAACAACTCGGTATTGCCTTGGGACTGGGCTTGCTGGTCGGTTTGCAGCGTGAAAGCGCGGCTTCCCAGTTGGCGGGCGTGCGCACTTTTCCGTTGGTGACACTGTTGGGCACAATCTCGGCTTTGCTCGCGCAAAGCCTGGGCGGTTGGGTCGTCGCCGCAGGGCTTTTGGCGTTGGCGGCTTTGATCGTGATTGGCAAACAGGCAGAGGTCGAAGCGGGCAAACCCGATGCCGGACTGACGACCGAAGTCGCCATGCTGTTGATGTTCGGCGTCGGCGCCTATCTGGTGACGGGGCAGCGCGCGGTGGCCATTGCCATCGGCGGCGGCACTGCGGTGTTGTTGCATTTCAAAGGCGAATTGCACGACGCCGTGGCACGGCTCAGCGCCAATGATTTGCGCGCCATCATGCAATTTGCCTTGCTCTCGCTGGTGATTTTGCCGGTGCTGCCCAATCGCACGTATGGGCCTTATGCCGTGCTGAATCCGCGCAACATCTGGTTTATGGTGGTGCTGATCGTCGGCATCAGTTTGAGCGGCTATATCGTTTACAAATTCTTTGGCGAAAAGGCAGGGTTGCTGTTGGGCGGCGCACTTGGCGGATTGATTTCGAGCACGGCGACGACGGTAAGTTATGCGCGCCGCACTGCGCAAGTTGCCGACGCCAGCCACCCGGCGGCGGTGGTGAGTTTGATCGCCTCGGCGATTGTGTTTGTGCGCGTTGGTCTGGAAATCGCCACCGTCGCGCCCGCGTTTTTGCGCATCGCTATTTGGCCGCTGGCCGCCATGATGGCGACGTTGGTCGCGCTGGTGACGCTGTTGTGGGTTTGGTGGCGCGGGCAATCCGACGCTATGCCCGCACAGGAAAATCCGTCGGAATTGAAATCCGCGCTGATTTTCGGCGGGTTATACGCGGGCATTTTGTTTGCTGTCGCGTTTGTCAAAGAGACGTTTGGCGATCGCGGGTTGTATTTTGTGGCGGGCTTATCGGGGTTAACCGATGTCGATGCGATCACGCTTTCAACTTCGCAGCTGGTGAATTTAAACCGTCTGGATGCCAGTTATGGCTGGCGGTTGATTGTCGTGGCGACGATGTCGAATTTGGTGTTTAAGGCAGGGACCGTCGTCGCGCTCGGACACCGCGCATTGGCTCTGCGCGTTTGTGCCTGTTTTGGCGCAGTCTTGTTGGTCGGCATTCTGTTTTTGTGGTTTTGGCCGTAGCCGATCCTTTCAGGTCAGCATCGTTGCAGGCCGTATCGCAACGCACAGGCTGCGCGGGGTGCGCCGTTTTGCGGTTGGCGAGCGCATTCATCCACTACAGACTTCGGGGCTACCATTGAAATCTTTGTGGCTGGACTAGTTTGTGCATCATAAAACCACTTTGAACCGTCCTCAAACGTCACCGTGTTAATCACGATGCCGACCCGAACAACGTCGGCGTTCAACTTTGTCAGGTCTTCGCGCAACCTGCGCAGCGAGACATCCAGCACGGAATCCAGGGCGATTGTCGCCGTATGATGCGGTGGCAGCGGAATTTCGGATGGCGTCTCTTTCGGCATCGGAGTATGCCCGTAATCTATCCAAAGAGCGGCGTCAAAGTTGCCAGTACGAAAGCCACCATCTTGGGTAAAGAAATGAGCAATAAAGCGGATGAACCGCACGGTTTTGCCGGACCGATTCGTTACTTTGAAGCGAATCTGTTCGATAAACGAATTATCGTCCGCATCGAATTCGGCGTTTGGATCAACTGCCATGGAAACGGTTTCTGCTGTTCCGCCGATCAGGGCAAATTTTCGCGGCTGTCCGCCCACGGTAAGATCGTGGAGCACAACGGGTGCCTGCGTGTCGCTGGGATGAAATCGTCGTACCGCAACTGAGCGTTTGGTTGGCTGGTTTGGGTTTGCACTAACAAAATGCGAAGCAGTAAGAGGGCCGAGTAACATCGCTACGCACAAAAAACGAAGTCTCAATGTGTTCGTCATGACAGCTCCTAATTGGCAAACTGCTTGTTGTTTGTGAATCCCGGTAACCGCGCCCGGAAGCAAATTTGACCGCCTGACAAATCCCCTCTCTCGTTCTCTGCGAAACCAACAGTACCAGAAGCGAATCACGTGTTAAGGAAATACCTTGTCTTAATCTCTCTACCCTGACGGCTGGGTTGCTGACACAACCTATTTGGCGTAAGTCTTCTACTTGTTAGTTTTTGGTTGACCGCTAAGAGGTTTTGGAACGAAGCGGTGCGCGGAATATATTGCTGACATTGTGGATCCGTCAATGATTTATCTGGTTTTTGCGGTTTTTTGCACGGAGCCTGGTAAGGCTCCACAGCCAATTTTGAAATCACGACTTACGTAAAAGTTTGAGGGGCGAGGGGGACGCTTGCCAGGCTGGAAGGGGCAGAGTTTCGGTTTCTCCGCCCGATAAGTGATTGAACAGTAAGAGCCTGTTTGGAGTCGGCTTATGGTTCTCGCAAGATCGCTGCCAGCGTTTTTAACAGCTTTTCTGCGGTGTAAGGTTTGGCCAGAAAAGTCGTCACGCCCAATTGCGCGGCTTCGGCGGTTTTGGTGTCAGATTTCAAACCGCTGGTCGCGATGATTTTGATGGCGGGGTCTAATTTGCGCAGCGCACGAATCGTGGCGGGGCCGTCCATATAAGGCATCAGCATATCGCTGATGACACAGCGAATTTCTTTCCTGTGCTGGGCAAACAGCGCCAGCGCTTCTGTGCCGTCATTGGCCGTCAACACGCGATAGCCAAACGATTGCAGGGTTTCTTTGGCGATTTCCCGAATCGCGTTTTCATCATCCACCACCAGAATCAGTTCGCCATTGCCCAGCGGCAAATCGGCACGCGGTGTTTGCGGCTGTTGGGTTTGCGGTGTGGTGTTGGCGGGCAGATAGACTTTGAATTGCGAACCACGATTCGGTTCGCTGTAAACGGTGACGAATCCGCCGTGGCTGCGCATGATGCCCGCCACTGTCGAAAGTCCCAACCCAGTGCCCTGGCCAGGTTCTTTGGTGGTAAAGAACGGGTCAAAAATCTTGCTTTGGTTCTGTTCCGAAATGCCCACGCCGTTATCAATGACAGTCAGGCAAACATAGCGGCCCGGTTTCGCCTCGGCGTTCATGTGCGCGTAATGCTCGTCAATGTCTATGTTTTCGGCTTCGATGCGCAACTTGCCGCCGTGTTGCATGGCATCGCGCGCGTTGACGCACAGATTCATCAACACCTGGTGCAATTGCGTTGCGTCGCCGGTGACATCCCACAATCCGGGCACGATGGAAAACGTGATTTCAATGTTTTTGGGCAGCGTGTCAGCCAGAATCTTGACGATTTCCTTGATCAGTGGCGCAGGTTGCAACGGCGTATACGCGCCTTCGACGCCGCGCGCAAACGACAACACCTGCTTGATCATTTCACTGCCGCGCACGGCATTGGTGTGCAGGATGTTGAGCAGCCGCTGGCTGCTTTCATCGGTGAAGCGCATTTGCAGCAATTCGACCGCTGTCAGAATCGGCGACAGCACGTTGTTCAAGTCGTGCGCAATGCCGCCCGCCAAGGTGCCGATGCTTTCCATGCGTTGTGCGCGCAGAAACTGTGCTTCCAGGCGTTTCTTTTCGCTGATGTCCCTGATGATGACGGTGAAGAGTTTTTGTCCGTCGGTCTCGAATTGTGAGATCGACGCTTCGATGGGAAATTCGTCGCCGTCAGCGCGCAAACCGGAAAGCGGGCGCAGTTTGCCCATCGTGCGTTGCGACACATGCGTTTCACCAAACGAGGCGACGTGATGGCGATGCGCCTGTCGGTAGCGGGCCGGAATGAACTGATCGAGCTGTCGTCCTAATGCGTCGGCGGCGCGGCACTGAAACATCTTTTCCGCAGCGGCATTGAACAGCACGATTTGCTGGGTTTCATCTATGGTAATGATGGCGTCCATGGCAGACGCCAGGATGCCAGCCAGTTGTGCTTCGCTTTGTTGCAAAGAGGTGGCAATTTGCGATTCGGTCGGGGTGCGAGGTTCTTCAGGAGCGGGTGGATTTTTCATAGCCATGATTCAGTACGAGAATTTGCTTGCCTGCCTGAGTATAACAAGAAAAAGCCTGGCCTGCGCAGCGCGCGCAAGCCAGGCGACAACACCGTAACCAACCCTGGAAAAACAGTCTCCGCCTGACTGTTTATTATTGGCGACGGCGATGCAAATCAGATTTTTTCACCAGTTTTCCCCCACTCCTGTTAGTTGTTCGATGCGCAACCGAAACACGATGGTTTCGGTCGTGCCTCTGGTCATTTTGGATTCGACCGGTGTCAGATGCGGCACGTGTTTGAAAACTTCCGCTAGCACGCGCTCACGCAACTGCTCGTCGTGCACTTCTTCATATGGTCCCGTCGCCAGCACACTGCGCCAGTGATAGGAATCCCTGATTTCATCTACCTGTAAGCAGCCGCGACCGTGAGTGCGCAAGGCGTTGATCTTCTTGCCCGGCAGCGAATGCATATACACGCTTTCGCCGTCGCAAAAGTAATTCACCGGCACGACATACGGATCACCATCCGCGACACAACCCAGCCGCCCCAGATTTCCCGCACACAACAAGTCTTTTGCTTCGGCAGCAGGCAGTTGACCGATAACCATAGCTCCTCCTTTGTTGGTGCTTACGCAATTTGTGGCGGCCGCACGATTTCCACCGAACACGGCGCGTGCGCTGCGACAGCTTGCGAGACCGAACCCAGCAAGAAGCGGCGAAAACCTTTGTATCCGTGCGAACCGAGCACAATCAGATTCGCACCCCATTCCTTGGCCGTGCTGATCAGCAGTTCCTCTGCGTGACCGACAACGGCTGTTTGCGTGATGGTCAACGGAATTTCACGTTCGGCATTGCTTTCGTTCAGGCGCGCCAATGCGCGGTTCAATGCTTCGTCAGCGTGTTCGCGCCCAACGCGTTCCAGATTGGCATAATAGCTATCCGGCAACGCCCAGGTTTCAGGCGTCGGCGTCATCGGCAAATGAATGGCCGATAGCAACCGTACTTCGCTGCCTGCAGGCCAGGGGCGGGCTGCCACTTCTTCAACCGCTTTGTCGCCACATTCCGAACCGTCCACAGCCAGCAAAATCTTCAGCGCAGGCGTTGTCGGCGCCGGGCGTTTGCGTGCAATCCGCACCGAACAGGGCGCGTGTGCTGCCGCTGTGCGCGAGACCGAACCGAGCCAGAAGCGCTCAAACACGTTATAACCGTGCGTGCCGACGACCAATAAGTCCGCGCCCCAATTGGCCGCTTCATCCGGCAACACTTCTTTGGGATCGCCTTTGCTGACCTTGGTGGTGACTTCGATGTCGGGGCCAGCCAATTCACTAAACCGCGCCAACGCTTGCGTTGTGTTGGCGATGGCCTGGTCTTCGAACGCTTTTTCCCAGGCCGCGAAATCGCCACCCGGAACCGGCATGGCATAAATGGTCATTGGCATCGGAATTTCGACCGCCGACAGAATGCGAACCATCGTGCCTTTGGGCCAGGGTTGACGCGCAACCTCTTCCACGGCTGCCAGACCAAATTCCGATCCGTCTATTGCTACCAGAATTTTCATTTTGTCTTTCATCACATCGTACGTTACCAGTTCGGTAACGCCCCCCTTCGCCCAATGAAAGAGCAATGTATGTGCCAGTCGCTAAGTCGTGATTTTGCGTGGGGTCGCTGTCACAGGCAGGGAAAATCACCCAATGCGAGGTGGGAAAAATCCACAGGCGAGCGCGGGACATCGCAACAGTCCACAATTGGCTGCGCAGCCACAGATTTCCGAAATTGTCCGAAGTTGTCCGTGAAGAGGCGGATTATTCGATGGTGTGAGATTCTTCGAGTTTTTTCAGCCGGTAGCGCAATTGGTCGCGCGAAATGCCAAGCAATTCTGCGGCGCGTGTTTGATTGCCGCCGCTGCGTTCGATTGCTTGCCGTACCAGCGACAATTCGACTTCTTCCAGGTTGATGCCCGAGGTCGGCAACGTGAACTGTGTTTGCGCTTCAGGCACACTGGCAGGCGGTTCAGCAACTGGCAGCGGGGCGCTTGGCGCTGGCTCTTCTTTCACCAGGTGTGCGTCTTGAAAGATCAGATCGCGTGGCAACCAGGTCGGCGTGATCCATTCGCTGTCTTCCAGAATCATCACGCGCTCAATGACGTTGCGCAATTCGCGTACGTTACCGGGCCAACGATAACGGCGAAAGAGCGCTTCGACTTCGGGCGAAAGACCGCGCACGCGTTTGCGCAACCGTTCGTTGAAACGCGCCAGGTAATAGCCCGCCAGCAACAGTACGTCGTCGCCGCGGTCTTGCAGTGGCGGCAGATCAATCTGAATGACAGACAAGCGGTAATACAAATCCAGCCGGAAGCGGCCTGCTTCGCTTTCGGCTTTGAGGTCGCGGTTCGATGCGGCAATGACGCGCACATCCAGCGGCAAATCTTTCAGACCGCCGACGCGCCGAAAAGTGCCTTCTTCCAGCACGCGTAACAGTTTGGCTTGCAGGCTCAATTCCAGTTCGCCGATTTCGTCCAAAAAGACGGTGCCGCCCTGTGCTTGTTCAAACAATCCTTCCTTGCGCGCTTTGGCGTCGGTGAACGCGCCTTTTTCATAACCGAACAATTCGCTTTCGATCAGTGTGCCGGGAATGGCCGCGCAGTTGACGGCGACAAACGGCTGTTCGGCGCGCGGTGAACCGTAATGGATGGCTTTGGCGACGACGTCCTTGCCGGTGCCGCTTTCGCCTTGCAACAGCACTGACGAGGCTTCGCTGGCGGCGACTTTGCGTGCCAGCAAAATCATTTCGGTCATGGCTGGCGAATGGCCGATGATTTGATCAAAGCCCGCCTGGTTTTTTTGTTCGCGTCGCAACCGCACGATCTCGCGGCGTAGTTTGCTGGTTTCAATGCCGTTGCGGATGGTGACCTGTAATTCACCCAGGCGAATTGGTTTGGTAATGAAATCGTGCGCGCCACCGCGCAACGCGGCAATTGTGTCGTCGAGTTGGACATTGCCGGTGATCATCACCACGACGGCTTGCGGTTGCCGGGTTTTGTATTCGTGCAGCGCATCAATGCCGGAACCATCAGGCAAGTTGACATCTTGCACCACGACCAGCGGATGTTCTGCTTCAAACAGCTCCAGGCCTTCGGCGATTGTGCCTGCCTCAGCTGTTTCGTAGCCCCAACCGCGCAACGCTTCGCTGAGCGTGTAACGGATGGTCGGTTCATCATCCACGATCAAAACTTTTTCTTTGAGCATAAGGTTTCTGGGGAACCAATGATTGCTGCCTACCCTTACGAGTGTTCGGACAAAGGTTCATGGGCAACGGCTGCCCGATGGTTGACGCGGCATCGCCGGTCAGGGCGATTTCAGGTTTATCTGTGAACCGGTGGCGGATACTAGAGAACGCCATTTTCTTTCGCCACGCTGACAAAGGCAAACTCTAGCGATTGTCTGTGGTCAGACCATGGGGCAAAATTTCGCATCCAGGTCGTACAAACTTACGTCTGGGGTAACGGATGGGATCACCAGGCTCGCTGGTCATCATGAACCGCGCCAGAACCTGGCGCCTCAAACAATTTGCTTTGCCGATGAAACCGAGAAAATACTTTTTCCTTCGCAGCATTATCGTGCCAGTGCACATTGGTGTGTGCCTGTTGCTCGGACTTTCAGGCTTGAGCTTGCAGACAGTCCAGGGGCAGACAGTCCAGGGGCAGGCAGTCCAGGGGCAACGTGCGCCACAACCTGCGCCAACACCGACTCCTAATCCCAGCGCGACGCCTGCGTCTGCCAAACGTCCCAGCGAATTTCAAAAAGCGCTCGACGAATTTCGCGTGCAAATGGGCCAGTTCAGCGTCACCGGGGATGCCGCCGGTAAAGATGCGCGGCGGTTGAAAGCGGTCGGCAAACAAAATCGTTACACCGGGCGCTTGTACGAAAACTTGCGCAATGATTTGTTTGACGCCGTACCGCACGAAGTTCGGCAACGCGGCGGAAACAAATCGTTGTTGCGGCGCAATCAGTATGGTTTCAGCGTGAGCGGGCCGGTTCATTTGCCCTGGCTTTATGACGGACGCGGGCGCACATTTTTTACGACTTCGTTTGAAGGCACGCGCGAGCGCATTGCACAAAGCGCGCTCTTTACTTTGCCCACCGAACGCCAACGCAGCGGCGATTTTTCCGATCTGGTGGATACTGCCGGAAATCCGGTGCAAATTTTCGACCCGGCGACGACCAGACCAAATCCGAATTACAATCCGGCGAAACCCGTGTCGCGAGACAATCTGCAATATTTGCGCGATCCGTTTCCGGGCAACATCATTCCGGCTAATCGCCTGGACCCGGTTGCACGCGCGCTGTTGGCGTTGTATCCCAAACCTAACACCTCAGTCGGTCCGTTTTTGCAAAACAACTATTGGATCAATTCGCCGTTTGAAAATCGTGCCAACGGTGTGATTGCAAAAGTGGACCATCGTCTGACGGAAAAACAACAGTTCAGCGCCAATTTCAATCTTTCGCGAGGCGCGCGCAAGTCGCCGCAATATTTTCCGGGACCGGCCAATTCCGGCAATCCCAGTTATAACTTTGAAAATGGCAGCCTGTCGGTGCAAGACACCTACACCGTTTCGCCCCGCATTGTCTGGACGTTGCGCGTGGCGTCGTCATACAGCGTGACTGAATCACTGACAACGGACGAAACGCAGAATTATCCGCAACAGTTGGGGCTGAGCGGAGTTTTTTCTGGCTACTTTCCGCGCTTTACCTTTAGCAGCAATTACCTGTCGTTGGGACCGGCGACAGCCGTTTTTAGTGATCGCAGCGCTGTTTACAACGTTACATCTGGCGTGACCGTGACGCACAACTCACATACGTTGCGTTTCACGTTTTTAGGCCAACATCGGCAGGTCAATTCATACAGCCCGTCATATCCGGCAGGCTGGTTCTACTTCTCTGCCGGGTTGACCAGCTTGCCGGGCATCAATAACACGGGAAATTCGTTTGCCCAGTTGTTGCTCGGCCAGGTGACGCGCGCAGAAGAAGGGCTGGTGTTGCACCCGTCGTATTACCGCAACAATTTCGTTGACGTGAATGTCAGTGACGAATGGCGTGTGCGTCCGGGGCTGACGGCCAGTTTCAGCTTGAGCGCGGAAATCAGTACGCCGCGCGTGGAAAAATATGACCGCCAGGCGACAGTGTCGTTGTCTCGCCTTAATCCTGCCAACGGCAAACCGGGGGCGCTGATTTTTGCTGGGCAGGATGGCGCGGGACGCGCATTGCAACCGGTGACAACGCGGTTGGAGCCAACCTTGGGCATGGCGTTCAATCCGTGGAATAACCGCAACACCATCGTACGTGCGAATTACAGTCTGAACTATAGCGAATTGCCGCTGGCCGGGCGGCATTTCGGCACCAATGGATTCAATGCCACGCCGGTGTTTATTTCACCCAATGAACAGTTGCAAGCAGCGTTTCAATTGCGCAATGGATTGCCAAACAACTTTCGCCAGCCGCCGTTTCTGGACGCGACCGCAGCCAACGGCATAGACGCCGATTATTTCGAGCCGTCGGGTTTGTTGCCGATCAACCAGCAATGGACGCTCAGCTTGCAACGCGAATTGCCGCGTTCGTTGTCGCTGGATGCGCGGTACACCGGCTGGACCGGCGCGCATCAATTCGTGGATGGGTTTGTGCGCCTGAACGCCGTGCCGCTCGAAAACCTGGTGTATCGCGATCAGCTTTATGACGATGCGTTTCGCAATTCGCTGCGCCCGTATCCGCAATACCGCAATCTGGATTTGGGCGGGGTATATCCGGGCGGCGATTTAGAAGGCCACGCGCTCAGCCTGACACTGGATCAACGGATGAAAGGCGGATTGTTTGGCCGCGTCAGTTACCGGCTGGCCAAGCTGATGGACAATTATTCGTCTGGCGCAGCGCAAGACCCTTACAACCTGGCCGAAGAATGGTCTATTTCCGATGACGACATCACGCATTCGGTGCAGGTCAGTTACACCTATGAATTTCCGTTTGGCAAAGGCAAACGCTTTTTCAACGACGACACCGTAACTGGCAACGTGCTCGGTGGTTGGAGCCTGAGCGGATTGACAACCTGGCGCGGGGGGCTACCGCTGACCTTGCGTCCGTTGTTTAACCGTACGGGCGGATTGGTGACGCATTTGCGCGTCAACGAAGTGCCGGGCGTGAATCCGCACGTCGAAGACCCCAGCGCGCAACAATGGTTCAATCCAGACGCGTTTGCCCAACCTGACGATTTCAGTCTGGGCAATGTTTCGCGCACGCATCCTTCGTTGCGTGCGCCGGGAGCGCAATTTCATCATTTGTCGTTGACCAAACGGGTTGAGTTGAGCGCCGACGCGTCGCTGGAACTGGTCAGCGAAGCGTTCAACTTTCCCAATCACGCCAATTGGAATATGCCGGACGTACGCATTGGCCCGGCTTCCAGCCCGAATCTGAACGCAGGCAAGATCATCGGTTCGACCGGCGGCCGCGTCATGCAAATGGGTGTGCGCATCTTGTTTTGAGTTCTCAACATGCAAACGAAACGCATTTTTATCGCTTTGTGGCTGAGCCTCAGTTTATGGCCCGTGTGGGTGGTTTCAGGTCAGGGGCAGAAAGAGAAAGCCGAACCGGCAGCGCCCAAAACCTTGCTCAAATTGCCCGTGGCAGTGACCGACGCGGATGAGCAGTTTTGGCGTGACGGCAAGCGCGATTCGTTCAAGGTGTTTGTCGAAGAAAAAGAAGTCCCGCTCAAAAGTTTTCAGGGGCCGCGCACGCCCACCATCATTTTGCTGGTGTTTGATACCGTGGCGGATTTGGCGGTGGTCGAACAGGCGCGCACCGCGCTCGACAGTGCGCTGGATGGTTTGGCCGAAAACCATTGGCTGGCCGTGATGCAGGCGCAAGACGGGTTGGCCGTCTTGCAGGAACCCACACCGCAACGCGCGTTGATCCGCGAAAAAATTCAAACGGTAAAAGTGAATGGCAAGGCAGGTTTGCTGGATACGCTCGAACCAGTGTCGAAACTGGCGACCGGGATGATGCAAAAAGCCGGTGTGCGCGTCTGTATCTTTTATGTGACCGATAGCGGCATCGGAAATTATCGGGCGGATTATCTAAACCCGGTCATCAATGCCAGCGATTCTGGCGACCTAAGCCGCCGGTTTTCAGATCGTGCCGTGCAAGAACGCATGAGCCGCCTGGGAGAAGAATTGGCGGGCTACACGATTCCGCTGTTCATACTGCATTTGTCTTATCGCAGTGATACGCTGAACCTGGCCTATCAAAGTGGGTTGGAGCGCATTGCCGCTGCGTCGGGTGGCATTGCCATGTTTTGCCGCACACAAAATGAAATTCCGACCGCGACCCAGGCGATTTTCGAGCGCATTCAGAGCACCTATTTTTTGGGTATCGAACCGCCCAACGTCAAACGTCGCACACTGAAATTGCGCGTGACGGCGCAAGACAGCGCCGGAGAAAGCCTGCCGCGCGTGCAATATGCCAACCAGCTCAATTTGCGGAAGAAGTAATCGCCGACGCGTCCGTCGTTTTGACGACAAACCCGGCGAGAAATTCGCGATTGCCATCCGCACCCAAAATCGGCGAATCCAATACGCCTAACAATTCCATTCCCAAAGACGCCGCACAGGCAATGATTTCGCTGACGACTCGCTGCTGCGCGGCTTCATCGCGCACAATGCCGCCTTTGCCGACTTCGGCGCGTCCGACTTCAAATTGCGGTTTGATCAGCGTCACGACAAGCGCGCCGGGCACGCACAACGGCGGAATCACCGGCAGAATTTTGCTCAGCGAAATAAACGAAACGTCGGCGACGACCAGCTCAAAGCGCTCGGTAAAATCCGCGGGCGTCAAATAACGGGCATTGACGTTTTCGCGCACTTCGACGCGCGCATCCTGCCGCAGCTTCCAATCCAGTTGTCCGTGTCCGACATCCAGCGCCACGACGCGCGTTGCGCCGCGTTGCAACAGACAATCTGTAAATCCTCCTGTCGAAGCGCCCACATCCAAACAACGTTTGCCTGTGACTTCAAGGGAAAGATGCTCAAGCGCCGCCGCGAGTTTCAATCCGCCGCGACTGACAAACGGCATGGTTTCTTTCAGCGATAACGGAATGTCATCGGGCACCATTTGTCCGGCTTTTTCCAGGCGTTGTTGCTGGCTGAAGACCTGACCCGCCAGGATCAACGATTGTGCTTTGGCGCGCGTTTCGGCCAGTCCGCGTTGGACCAGTAATTTGTCGAGGCGTTCTTTCTGGGGTTTGGATTTCATGAAAGGTGTTTTCCAACCGATGATCGGTCGGATGATTATCTTGAATTAGTTCGGGCCGACAACTTGACAGTTTTTTAATGCCAGCCAATAATGCGCGGCGCTGGCGCAAATCCCGAAATATATTCACCAATTGACTCACCTGCGCCAGTCAACGCTGGGAAAAGATCGCACTCCTTCAAAATTCGATACGCATAATTCGTTCCGATTCAATTTCAGTGTAATCGTTTGCCGGTTATCGGAAAACGGTTGACTCTCCATTAACACCCAACGTTCCGCCGTCTGCGGCGGAACGCCATCAGACACGGAGACTTCACTATGTGGTTTGAATCAAGGAGCAGGCGTTTTGTGCCTCCAATGGCCGCAGGATTACTTGCGTTGTTGTTGGCAGTCGCTGCGTTCGCCCAAACCAGCGCAAGCCTGAGCGGGATCGTGCACGATGCCAATGGCGGCGCTGTCATTGGAGCCAAAGTGACTGTCAGCGATCCTAGCAAGAATTTTCAACTCGAAACCAAGACCAGCGCTGACGGAAACTTTTCGTTTCCCACGTTGCAACCGGGCACCTATACGGTAACGGTTGAAGCGCAAGGATTCAAAAAATCCGTCAAAACCGGTCTCGTCCTGGCTGTCGCTGACCGCCAGTCAACCGGTGTGATTGCGCTGGAAGTTGGTGACATCGCCAATACGGTCGAAGTCACGGCGGATGCCGCGCAACAGCTCATCAAGACGGAAAGCGGTGAACAAAGTCAGGTCATCAGCGGCGAGCAAGTAGCCAACCTGGCATTGAACGGACGCAACTACCTCGACCTGGTCAAACTGACGCCGGGCGTGGTCAGCTTTGTGAATGCACAAACCGCCGGCCCGGGTGGACTTTCCAGCTTCAACATCAACGGTACGCGCGCCAATCAGCACAACCTGACGATTGACGGCACGACCAACGTTGACACGGGATCGAACGGCACACAGCACATTGCCCTGGTGCTGGACAACATCGCCGAATTCAAGATTCTTACCTCAAATTATCAAGCTGAATATGGACGTTCCGCCGGTGGCGACATCAAGGTCATCACCAAAGGTGGCGGCAGAGATTTCCACGGCACGGGGTATTACTACCACCGCCACGAACAGTTCAACGCCAACAGCTTTTTCAACAACGCGCAAGGCCGTCAGCGCAACTTCTATCGGTACAACTATCAGGGTTTCAACCTGAGCGGTCCGGTATGGCTGCCGAAAAACGTTTTCGGTCCGTTGGGCAGCGAAAAGCTGCGCGAAAAAGTCTTCTGGTTTGTTTCGCGCGAATGGCAGGAACAGTTGTTGCCGGGCGCGGCGCGTCAATCGCGCGTGCCGACGGCCAACGAAGTCAACGGCATTTTCACCGGATTGGTCAATGGCAACGGCCAGGCCGTCACGCTGTATGATCCGTTGACCGGTCAACCGTTCCCGAACAACGTCATCCCGACCAACCGTATCAACCCGAATGGCCAGGCGATCCTGCGCAAGTTTGCCAGCTTTGCCAATAACTCCGCGCGCTTGCCCGTGTTCAACCACGAATCGCAAGCCAGCGCCGGTTATCCGCGTCGCGAATACAGCATTCGCGTGGACGCCAACATCACCGAAAACACGCGCACGTTTGTGCGCTATACCCGTGACGCCGACCAGCAATTCCTGCCGTATGGTTTGGGCTGGACGGGCGGCAACAACCAGATTCCGCTGGACGTGCTCGATTTCAAACAAGCGCCCGCCTAGAACGGTACTTACAACCTGACCACGACGCTTTCTCCAACGTTGACCAACGAATTTGTGTTTGGCGCCAGCCAGAACAACCTGACACTGGACCCGACCGATGCCAACGCGGCGACCTATAGCGGTTTTGGTTTCAATTGGGCGACGCCATTCCCCTATCCGGCGACGCAGTTCATCAACATCAACTTCGGCGGTGTGACCAACCAGAACTTCGCCGGCTCGAACGGGTATTCGCAGTTCCCCTACAAGAACTCGAATACGACGTTCGACTTTTACGATAACGTCAGCAAGGTTTGGGGCGCACACACGCTGAAGGCGGGCATTTACGTCCAGCGCAGCCGTAAAGACCAGGCCGCTGGCAACTCGATGAGCATCGTTTTCAACCCGACCAACAATCCGGGCGGCACGTCCAACCTGGCCAGCCCGACTAACACCGGTCACCCCTATGCCGATGCGCTGCTGGGTGCGTTCAACACCTTGAACCAACCGACGCGCGGCATCTATCAAGGCCAATATCGTTCGACCAACGTCGAATGGTATTTGCAAGACAACTGGAAAGTGACGCGCAAACTGACGCTGGATTACGGTTTGCGCATGAACTGGATTCAGCCGCAATTCGACCAACGGTTACAAGGCGCGTTCTTTGATCCGGCGCGTTATGACCGCAGCAAAGCTGTCCGGCTTTATCGCCGCGCCAACAACGGCGCGAACGCGGTGGACCCGGCCAACCCGAATGTGTTGTTGCCAGCCTTCCTGATCAACCGTGTGGTTCCTGGTTCCGGCGACAACTTCAACGGCATGATCCAACCGGAAAAAGGCATCGAACGCGGCGGCTTCAAGAATCGCGGGATTCAATGGGGCCCGGCTTTCGGGTTTGCGTATGACATGTTCGGCAACCAGAAAACCGTGTTGCGCGGCGGATACCGCATCGGTTACGACCGCGTGTCTGGCAACAACGTGATCTTCCCGTCGGTCGAACAACCGCCGACATTCGTCAACCCGACGTTCAACTTTGGCAACCTGGCCACGGTTGGGCAGAACACTGGTTCGATTGCGCTCGGCACGGTCAGTGTGCGCGGCGCCGATCGCGAAGGCTACATCCCGAACGTGCAAAGCTTCAGCTTTGGCGTGCAACAAGACCTCGGTTTTGACACCGTGGTCAGCGTCAACTATGTGGGCACGCTCTCGCGTCACCTGCCGGAAGACATCAACCTCAACGCCATTCCGTATGGCGCTCTCTTTACCAAAGCGGCGCAGGACCCGTCGTTCTATGCCAATGGCGTGGTGCCGGATGAAGAACCGAACCTGCCGCAGTTGTACCGCGACGCCGGGTTGAAATTCACGGGCCGCTTCGCCTTCCAACCGGACTTCCTGCGTGCGTTCCCCGGATACGGAACCGTGCAGATGAAAACCTTCGGTGGTTCGGCGAACTACCATTCGTTGCAAGCGACTGTGCAACGTCGTTTCCGCCAGGGCATCACCTTTGGCATGGCGTATACCTTCTCGAAAGCGCTGGGAACGGCGTCAGCAGTCGAAGGCGAATTTATCAACATCGTTTGCTCGCGCTGTGTTGATTACCGCACGCTCAGCTTTGACCGTCGGCACGTGCTCAATTTCAACTATGTTTGGGATTTGCCGACCGTCAAGACGAAAAACTGGCTGGCCAGCAATGTGGTCAACGGCTGGCAGCTCACCGGCGTGACGCAGTTCCTGTCGGGTACGCCGCGCGAACTGGGTTTTGGCATTCAAGGCATCAACGTGAACCAGTTCATTTCCGGTTCCTGGACGGAAGGGCCGCGTCCGGTGATTTCGGGTAACGCGCAACCGAGCATTGAGTTTGCCAAAGGATTTGATTTCTCGGCGTTGCGTATGCCGAATCTCAACCCCGGCCCGCAACCGCGTGCTTTCATTCGCAACCCGGGCATCAACGTCACCGACTTGGCGCTGTTCAAAAACGTCAGCCTCGGCGGCGATGGCAAACGCTATATCCAATTGCGTTTGGAAACGTTCAACGTTTTCAACCACGCGCAATTTGATGGCTTCAATTCCGGGTTGACCTACTTCCCGAACACCAGCTTCACCGTGACCAATGGCGCGTCGGCTTTCCTTTCGGATTACCGCACATTCCAACAGGCTTCGTCGAGCACGATCCTGAACGTGCGCGGTGGCGCTCGTCCGCCGGGCAACACGCAGTTTGGTCAGGGCGTTGGTGAATTCAACGGCCAGCCGGGTTATGTGTCTGGCAACCGCAATCTGCAGTTGGCGGTGAAGATCATCTTCTAAGCTGAACTGAATCACCTGAAACCAGCACGGGGATTGCAATTACCTTGCGATCCCCGTTTTTCCTTTTCGTGTATGCGCAAATCATTTTGGGCTCTGGCTATTTCTGGTTGTTTGTTGGCCGTTGTGGTGGCTGTACCGGCGGCATTTGGGCAAGGCGGCTTTCTGATTTTTGGGCGCGTCAGTTTGCCCAACGGTCAGCCTGCGGCACGGGTTAGGGTCTATATCGAAACGATGAGCGGATTGAAACGGGACGTGCTCACCGATCAGGAAGGCAACTATGAGTTTCGCGGGATGAGCGCCGGGCGGTATCGCGTGCACGCCCTCAATCCTGACGTCCCGGAACAGTTTTCAGAACCTGCCGAATCAGACACCACGCGTTCGTTTGCCAATCGGTTGCAGATCAACGTCTATTTGCGGTTGCCATTGCACGGCGAAAAGCGTGACGCTCGTCCCGGCACGGTGAGCGCGGCAGAAGCCGCACAAAACATTCCCAAAGCTGCGCGCAAGGCTTACGAACAAGGCGTAAAACTGCAAAAAGAGAATCGTTCACAGGACGCGCTGGCGCAATTCAACCAAGCCGTAGACGCGTATCCTGATTATTTTCAGGCGCTGACGGAACGCGGCAATCTGTTGATGCAGCAAAACAAACTGGTTGACGCCGGCGCAGATTTTGCGCGCGCGTTGACACTCAATAACAAATACGCGCCCGCCTGGTTGGGCGCGGGATATTGCGAATTACAGCGAAAAAACTTTCCCACTGCGGTGGCCTACCTGGAGCGCGCTTTTGCGTTTGATCCGAACGTGCCGTTGACGCTGTTGCTGCTCGGATATGCCAACCTCTCGCTCGATCGTCGCGAAGAAGCCAAACAGTGTTTGCAACAGGCGCTGAAGTTGAATGCGGAAAGTGCTGCGCGCGCGCACGTCTATCTGGGCGAAATTTACGCCCAGGAAGAGAAATTCAAAGAAGCGGCGGATGAGCTGCGCGCTTACTTAAAAGCAAATCCACAGGCCTCAGACGCGGCGCATTTGAAAACGCTGGAAGCAGACTGGCGCACACGCGCTGCTGCTCCGAAACGTTGAGACGGGGTTCAAGCTATTGCTACGCTGTGCGCGGTTGGTGAACGTCTCGCCTTGCGCTAATGTTTTCTGGTCATGACGCAATTTGTCCTCATCTTCAGTTTAACGCTTTTGTCTGTGTGGCAAACGCCGCAACAACCTGCTGATCCTGTGGCCAGGTTCAACCGCGCTGTTGAATGGCAACAGCAAGGCAAACTGACCGAAGCGGCTGCCGAATACCGCGCGGCGTTGGCTGCCAAACCGGATTATGTCGAAGCCCATGCGAATTTGGGCGTCGTGCTGGCGCGGCTGGGTAAGTATGAAGAGTCAGTGGCCGCGTATGAAGCGGCGTTGAAATTGGCTCCGCAACTGACACCGATCTTGTTCAATCTGGGCATTGCTCATTACCGCGCCGGACAATTTTCAAAAGCCAGCGAAGTCTTTGAACGATTTCTGCAACAGCGGCCCGATGTCGTGCAGGCGCGCCAGCTTTATGGATTGTCGTTGGCCGCGTTGGGGCGTGACGAAGACGCCCTGAAGCAGTTGGAACCGACCGTGGATGTTGCGCCGCCTGATCCGGCGGTGTTGTATCAGATGGGAATGGCGTATTTGCGCTTGGGACGAGCCGGGTTTCGCGCGACGCTGGAGCGGTTGGCGTCCTTTCCCGCCGGTTTGCCGGTGTTGCATTTGCTGCAAGGCCAGGCGTTTTTGCGTGATCTGGAATTTGAACAGGCGCTGGAAGAATTGAACGCTGCCGCCAAACTGAACGCCGATTTGCCGCGCTTGCATTACGCGCTGGGCATGGCGCACTTGAAGCTGGGCCGCAACAAAGAGGCGCTGGCTGCTTTTAGCGAAGAACGCAAACGTCACGCTGGCGATTATTCGACGTTGTATTTCGTGGCGTATTTGCAGGAAGCGGAAGGAGACCTCGACGCCGCCAAACTGACGCTGGATGAAGCTCTCAAATTGCAGCCACAATCCAGTGAAGCCAATTCCTTGCTGAGCAAAATTCTTTCCAAACAGGGCAAAGATGCCGAAGCGCTGGCTCCGTTAGAGCGCGCCGTCGCCAAAGACCCCACTGATCCCGTCAAACGATATCAACTCGCCCGCCTCTATCGCCAGCTCGGACGAAAAGCCGACGCCGACCGCGAATTTGCCGAAGTCCAACGATTGAAAGACGAACAATTGAAGAAAGACCGCGCAAACACGCCGAAACCGTAATTGTTTATTTTGGGTATGCCTCGCCCGGTTTCACGACGCGTATGTGGTGGTCGGTGAATTTGAAGTGTAAGCCGGGCGGCTCAGTCTTGGGCATATGGCAGGTGACGCATTGTGTTTTGCCAGTGGGGCAAGCCGGAGCAAGGCGGTCCTTGGGCGAAACGCTGTTTTGCGTTTGATGGCAAGCCAGACATTTTGCGTCATAAAACTTGGCTTCGCGTTTGGGATCTTCGTGCGCATCGTGACAGGCGCTGCAACTGATTCGGCGGTCATCCGGGTCTTTGTAACAACGGCTGTTGGCGATGCGATACGGCTGAAAGCGAACGTTTGACAACCCGCCGCCGCGTTCCGGCATTTGCATGACGGTTTCCCAACTGCGATGGCACGCGCCGCAAAACTGCTGCGACAGATCGTCAGGATGCATCACACGCGGATTGAAAATCGCTTTGTCCGCGACTTGGCCGTCTTTGTTCGCGCGCATGGTTGTCACGTGTTTTTCGCCGGGGCCGTGACAGGTTTCGCATCCGATGCCCGGCGTGAATTTTTCCAGCGCAAAGCGCGCCGCGCCCGGCGCGACCGTGCCGTGGCAATTGAAACACGCCATTGTTTCAGGAGTGGACAAGCGTTGCCCAATCGCTTCGTTGAGCGCCGTGGGGACGTTGCGTGGCGCTCCTGGCGTGAAATCCAGCGCTTGCGTTGTGGTGAAAAAACTGACGCGCGTTTCGTAGTAAATGCCGTCGTGTCGAATGACGTAGGTCTGGCCGGAGTGGCCCACACCAAAACACCACAGAATCGGTTCGGAAAAACTGCTTTTTCCGTCGGTGATGGTATAGATGCTGCGCGTTCCTTCGCGCGTGATGGTGTATTTCCACGCTCCGTTCTGAAAGCTGAGCTGGGGATTGGTTTGCAAAATCCGGCATTCAGACGGCGCGGCCAACGCATGTGCCATCGCCGATGCCGCGTGCGCTCTGGCTTTGCTTTGATGACATTGCGCGCAAGCGTCACCGCCGATGTATTGCGCCGTTGTCGCAGGCGCATTCGGCGCCCACTGACGAATCTGCCCTTGTCCTTCTGCCGGAGCAGGACGCGCAAACCACAAACCGCAGCCCGGCAATACCACCAGTAGAATAAATGCTTTGAGCCCGGTTTTGAGCGAGAAACGCCGTTCGGTTTGCATTGTTATTTGCGTGATTTCGGTTGCACGGAATCGCCGACGATGCCTTTGCCTTCGACGACGGTAAGCGTGCGATTGACCGGCAGCTTTTCAAGTTTGGTTACCGCACCGCTGGGCCACTGAATGACGGCTTCGGCCACGGTTTCCGCGCGGCCCAAGCCAAAATGCAAACGCCAGTCAGAATGTGACAGATAGCTGTCACCGGCGTGCACTTCATCCAGCAACGTCAGTTTTCCCAACGAGAGTTTTACGCGTGCGCCGACTGCATTGCGATTTGATTTCCCTGCGCCCACCAGTTTGAAGCGCAACCAGTTGCCAGCCTGATGCCCGCCGTCGTTGCGCAACAACGTCGGCAGACTGTTCAGTTCATTGACGATGATGTCCAGATCGCCGTCTTCGTCGTAATCGCCAAAGGCCGCGCCGCGTGAAATGCGCCGTTCGAGCAGGCCTTTGCCGGTTTGCGCTGCCAGCTCTGTGAAGGTTCCATCGCCCAGATTGCGATAGAGCAATTTGCGTTGCGCATTCATGCCGCCGGG
>JAEUQO010000044.1 GCA_016789605.1 Acidobacteriota bacterium | reverse complement strand
TGCACTATTTTCCGTATGCGTTGTGGTGTGCGCGTGCATTCGACGAAGGCGGCGACCATTCAGCAATGCGCCAATGCCAGCGGTTGATCGAAAGCTGGCTGGCACAGGCGCGCATCGGACACAGCGACGGCTGGGATGCCTATCCGATTTCGCTGCGCACGGTGAATTGGATGTATGCCTATGCCCTGGTGGTTGAGCGATACGACGACACACAGTTTCTGAAACGCTGGCGCGGCGCGCTCTTTCGCCAATTAGATTTTTTGCGCCATCACCTGGAATTGCACCTGCTGGCCAATCACCTATTCAAAAATATCAAAGCTCTGATCATCGGCGGATTGTTCTTTCAACACGAAGAATGGCTGACAACCGGCTTGCGTTTGTTTCAACGCGAACTGGCAGAGCAAGTCTTGCCTGATGGCGGACATTATGAACGCGCGCCGATGTATCACGCGCAAACGCTGGCTGACGCGCTGGAATGTTACGCGCTGCTCAAAGCCTGTGGCCGGACATTGCCACAAGAATCACAGTTGGTGGCGCAATTACAGGCGATGACCGGCTTTCTGGCGGGCTTGAGCTATGCCGACGGTTCGCTGGCGCTGTTTAACGATTCGGCCAACACCGAAGAGACGCGCCCGCTACCCATTTTGGCTGCCGCCGAGCAAATCCTCAGAGCGCCGCTGCCAACGTATCCAACGTCGTTTCCTCAAACCGGATATTTCTTGTGGCGTTCACCCGATGAACAGGAAAAGATCATCGTGGATGCCGGGCCGCCTGCTGTCGGTTACAACACGGCGCACGCGCATTGCGATTTGTTAAGTTACGAATTGCGGCTAAACGGACAACCGTTCATTGTGGATTCTGGCGTGCACGGTTATGGCGGCGACCGCTTTCGCGCATATTGCCGTTCAACGCGCGCACATAACACAGTAATGTTTGGCGGACGCGAACAATCAGAAATCTGGAGCACCTTTCGCCTGGCGCGGCGCGCCTGTGTTCTACACGCAGAAGCCCAAACCGAAACGCAAAGCTGGCAGTTTTGTGGCGCGTATCAACCGTTTTACGATCGAAGGTTGGTGCACGAGCGCCGCATCACACGCACGACAAACGGCGAATGGCTGTTTGCTGATTCGGTCAGAGATGGCATGATTGGCGACATCACCAGTTTCATTCATTTGCATCCGGACGTGAAATTCACGCTGACGGAAGACAGTCTGGCGGTCAGATGCACCGTCGGCAATTCTGTCGTGTGGATCGAACCGACGGCAAACGCGGCCAGCCGCTTAATCGTGGAAGGCAGCGAAACGCCCGTGCAAGGTTGGTATTTTTCCGATTTTGGCGACGCGCGCCCCAGTACGACGATTTGTTTCACATACGTCGCGGCAGAAGGCGAGGCGTTCGGGTATCGGATCAAACGGAGTTAAGCCCTGGCTCCTATGCGAATTACATTTCTCTGTCAATACTTTCCTCCCGAAATGGGCGCCCCAGCCGCGCGCACGTTTGAGCACGCGCGGCATTGGGCCAGTCTGGGTCATGACGTTACGGTCATCACAGGCTTTCCCAATCATCCGACGGGCGTCATCCATCCAGACTATCGCGGCTACCTGATCAAAGCGGAAGAAATCGAAGGCATTCAGTTATTGCGCACCTGGATTTATGTCGCCGCCAACAAAGGCTTCACCAAGCGCATTCTCAATTTCCTGTCGTTTTTCTTTTCTTCGTTTTTGTTGGGCGCGTTGCTGACGCGGCGGCCCGATGTCGTCGTGGGCACGTCACCGCAGTTTTTCTGCGCGGTTGCCGCCTATCTGCTCAGCCGGTTAAAACGCGTGCCCTTTGTCTTTGAAGTGCGCGACATCTGGCCGCAATCGCCCATTGAGCTGGGCGTATTGCGCAATCCCTGGTTGATTCGTGCGCTCGAAGCCATTGAATTGCACCTTTACCGAAAAGCGGCATTGATCGTGCCCGTCGCGGAATCTTCGCGCGGATATTTGCTGAGCAAAGGCATTCCGCCCGACAAAATCAAAGTCATCCCCAACGGTATAGACCTGGCGTTTCTGTCTGCCGAAAGTCGCACGTCGGAAGATGTGCGCGCCGAATTGGGCATCGGCGACAAATTCCTCGTTTCCTATATCGGCACGCACGGCATGTCACACGCGCTCGAAATCGTGCTGGCGACAGCGCGCCAACTCAAAGACGACGCTGGCGTTCATTTTCTGTTTGTCGGCGAAGGCGCGGAAAAAGCCAATTTGAAACAACTGGCGGCAGACTGGCAATTGCCAAACGTGACGTTTCTCAACGCGCAAGCGCGCGACACCTTGCCGGCGTTTTATCGCGCCAGCGATGTCAGCTTGGTTCCGTTGAAACGGTTGCCGCTGTTCAAAAAAGTGTTGCCGTCGAAGCTGTTTGAGCTGATGGGAACAGGTTGCCCGATCATTTGCAGCGTGGAAGGCGAAGCCGCGCAACTGGTCAACCATTCTGAAGCCGGTTTGTGCATCGAGCCGGAAAGCGAGACAGCGCTGTTGGAAGCCATCCAACGATTACGCCACGAACCGGAATTGCGGCGGCAAATGAGCCAGAACGGCCCCCGTTTCGTCAAAGCCAATTATTTGCGCACGATGCTGGCCGAAAAGTATGTCGCAGCCCTGGCGCTGATCGGAACACCAAGCAGCCCGCTGGTCAGAAGTCACAAAGCGGCAACCAGTTCCGATTCGCCAACTTCGCATTTGTAATTTGCCATGCGTACATACGTCACTCTTTTCACGCTTTCCTTTTTGGTGGCGCTGGTACTCACGCCGTTCGTGCGGCGAAAAGCATTGGCCTGGGGCGCGGTCGCGCATCCTGACAAAGGCCGCCACATCCATCCGCGCCCAACAGCCCGATTGGGCGGCGTGGCAATTTATCTGGCTTTCCTGGCGACGCTGTTGTGTGTGCCTTTTCTCGGCAACATGGTCGGCGACATTTTCCGCGCCAACATCCCCAAACTCTCTGCGCTGCTGCTGCCCGCCACAATCATCTTTCTCTTTGGCGTATACGACGATTTTCGCGGCGCGTCTGCGACGCTGAAACTCGCCTTTCAGACAATTGCCGCCGTGCTGATTTATGGAGCGGGCTTCGGCATCGAAAACCTCTCTTCGCCGTTTGGTGGCGTCTGGCACTTGTCGCCTGTGCTGGGATTTGCCCTGACGTGGTTGTGGATTGTCGGCATCACCAATGCGTTCAACCTGATTGACGGCATTGATGGTTTGGCAACCGGTGCTTCGGTGTTTGCGCTGCTTTCGATTTTGGTCTTTTCGATTCGGCAGGAAAACCCGGAAATCAGCCAATTGGCGGTGGTGCTGGTCGGCGCAGCCATCGGCTTTCTGCGCTACAACTTTAACCCGGCGACGATCTTTTTGGGCGATTCCGGCAGCTTGTTTTTAGGCTTTATGGCAGCGGTATTGTCATTGGCAGGTTCGCAAAAAGGTTCAACCATTGTTGCCATCGCCATTCCGCTGGTGTCATTCGGCCTGCCGGTTACCGAAGCCGGTCTGTCGCTGGTGCGCCGTTTTCTGAGTGGGGAAAAATTACTGGCAGGCGACCGCGGTCACATTCACCACATGTTGTTGCGACGTGGTTTGACACAACGACAAGCCGCCATCCTGCTTTATGCCGTCTGTGCACTGTTTTCGCTATTTGGGTTGATGCTGCTCGATCCATTGCGGGAACTGGCTGCGCTGACGTTTATCGTCCTGGGAGTCGGTGTCATCCTGGGTGTACAGCGATTGCGCTATGCTGAGTTTAGCGCCCTGGGCGAGCAAATCCGGCAGGGAGTCACGCGTCGGCGGCGCGCGTTGGCGGTCAATGTACGCGTACGCCGTACGCGCGACGATTTAAACACCGTGCGCACTTTGGCACAGTTGTTTGCTGTGCTCGAAGACATGCTGCAAGCCAACGAATTTGACCGGGCAACGCTGTGCGTCAATGCTGATCTGGCGTTTGCGTTGGACAAACACCGGCAGTTTCACGTGCACGGCGCAGCGCAAGAAAACATCGTGTTATGGAGCTGGCGAGACGCAGCCAATGCCCTGCCCCCGCAACACAACCAGGAACCACACTGGTCGCTGAGCGTGCCGCTCACCGATGAGCAAGGTGATGCGCTGGGCACGCTGACGTTCTATCGCGCCCTGTCTGACGATGGCCCTACGGTTGATCTGGGATATCTTTGCGGACCTTTTCAACGCGAACTGAGCGCGGCGCTTGCCCGTTTGACCGTCGCGCACGCCAAAGCCTAACGGCTGTCCACACTTCGCCTGCCATTTCCTCTCGCCTGATTGCCCTGCGATTGCCTGCGCAACAGTTATCGCTGTAACGGGATAAACTCGTTGTCGTCCTGGTGCTCGCGCTCCCACATCAGAAAATCGAAATACCCACAGCGAGTTTCTTCGGGAAAAATGCGACAGATGCTGGGCCGATGTTCGTAAATGGAGCAGCCTCGTTTTTCCTGATCCAAAAACTGGCAGACGCTTTTGAAGATGTGATCTTTGCGATGCCGCAAGACGCGCTGTCCGTATTCTTTGACGAACTTGGTGAATTTCGTTTCGGCTTGTTCAAAGCTGAGCGAAAAGCGTTTGGCGAGTCGCTGGATGTCGCGTTTGTTGACCAAAATCCAGTCATACGAACAGCAATACGCTGGGCATTTTCCGCAATCGTATTTCAAACGGGGTGTTTTCGTCTGGCCGTTGGCCTGGGTCTTTGCCGCCGTAATCGGCAGGACAGGGAGTTCTTTTTTTGCCATAGTTCCGGGAAAGAGAATGTGTCGGTGTCGTAACGTGTTCCTGAAGCCGATGGCTTCAAACGCGCGACATACTTACCATTATCTCCCGATGGCGGCAACTACGATGGAGAGCACCACAGCGTTTTCTTGCTTCGCTCAGGCTCGGCAAAAAAATACGCGCCCCATTGCCTGACAGATTCCCTTTATCCGCCAGACAACAAGACGCGTTCTCAGGAGCAAGGAGTGCGCTTACATCAGTCGTTGAATCGAAGCCAGATATTTCACCAGGCTGGCAATCTCGGTCTTTCGCAAGGTGCCGCCCCACACCGGCATTTCCCGTGTGCCGTGCGAAGTCAGGGCATCAGTCCCCGCAATCACCGCCTGCAACCGCTCAGCCGGAAACTCGCCGTTGGACAAGGTCAGTTTCGTCAGGTCAGTTGGCGTGGCGCGCAACGAAAGGCTGACAGGGCCATTGCCACGCCCATCCGTCCCGTGACAACTGGCGCAATATTGCATGAAAAGTTTGCGGCCCTGGGCAAGTTGTTCTTTCTGTCCCGTTGCCTGTAGCGAAGCTGGATGGGCCGGAAACAACACCGCCAGCACCAACACGCCCACCAGCGCAACCATACGGCCAACTCTGCGCCACTGTCTGTTTCTGTTTTGCATGGCGTCCCTTTTTGCGTGACCAGCCTTATGCGTGAGCTTCAGCCGCTTCAGCCGCCACGTCTTTGCGATACGCAGTGTAAACATAAACGGGGATGGAAACGTCGCCGAGATGTTTTGTCACCAGCGGATAAACGTCTTCCCAGTTCAACCCGCCAACACCTGTGGCCAGGCGTGGCAATGCGACGCTGCGCAGATGTTCTCTCTCAATCAATTGCCGCAATTCGCGCAGAGCTTGATTCACCGATTGCAGGCTTGCCCGGCCCGGATGCCCGCTGTGATTTTGCGGCGGCGCTTGCGTAAACAGGCTCACGATGCGTTTGCCGTCTGCGCCGCCCCACAGCCACAGACTGCCTGGTTGCGGATGTGACACGTGGCAATAGTGACGAAAGTCCTGATACATCGCCGGCCAGTGTTCACGTAAACTCAGCGCCAGCCCGGAATTGAAATGATCATTAGGCGCGATGCCGTGCGCGATGGCTTGCGCATTGCTCAACAAAATGTCCCCACTCACTTCACGAATCATGGTCATCCCTCCTTTGCTTCATTCACCGTATCGTGCCCCTTATCGTGTCGGCGCAGCCTCCGCGCAGCTTACGCAACGAGTTGCATGCGGCAACGCTTGCAAGCGTTTCCCCGCAATCGGCTGACCGCAACTTTCACACAGGCCGTATGTGCCCGCTTCCAAACGGGTCAACGTCCGTTGGATTTGTGCCATTTCCAGGCGAATCGAACCGTCCAGTGCATCCAGCACTTCATCGTTTTGGACCTCGATTGCCTGCTCTTCAAAATCCTGTTCGAGCGGCTTGCCCGTATGACGGCGGTCACCTTCAATGCGCGCCAAGCGATCTTGAATCTCGCCGTAACGTGCCAACAATCGTCGTTGAACTGCCGTGTGGTTCTTCATCACGCCCCCTTTCTGCCTTTTGCTGCGGCAACTTTTGTTCCGTGCGCAAAACCGGTAAAGCCGCATAAAAGCCGCCACTTTTGGCGCGCGTGCTGAGAGATTTTGCGCAATCGTTGAGGGACTTTACGCAAAGGTTGGCCACCAGCCACGCCAGCACGGCCATTTGCGGCTGGCACTGTCATTGCAGCAAACCAAAGCAGTTCACTGAATTCGATGTGTCTGCAAGACGCCTAAGGATTCGGCAAGAACCAGGAGGGTATGGTTATGGCGAAAGTGAAATTCGGATTGCTGCTTTGTAGCGTGCTGGGAATGGCCGTGTTTTCTGCGCCCCCCTTGCAAAAAAAGGCGCAGCCGCAATCGCTGGCCGCCTATCGCAACAACAGTTGCGTCATGTGCCACGCCGATCTGACGGAGCCATTGCGTATCAGTTCGCATTTTTTTGAATGGCTGGATTCAAAACATCAGCGCAAGGCCGTCGGCTGTGAGAAATGTCATGGCGGCGACCCGCAATCTTACAATGTGCAACAAGCGCATCGCGGCGTTTTGCGCCCTGACTTCCCGCAAAGCCGGTTGCATCCGGAAAACCAACCCGAAACCTGCAAATCCTGTCACCAGGAAATCGTCAACGGCTTTGTCAAAAGCGAGCACAATTTGAAGCTGCAAGGTTCTGGCGTCGGCCCCAGTTGCACGACTTGCCACCACCACATGGCGACAGCAGTGATTTACTGGCCGCCGCAAACTGCCGCGTTGTGCGCACGTTGCCATCAGGATGACCAAAACCGCGCCTCGCAATATCCGTTGGTGCCCAATGAGGCTGCCGACGTAATCGCGGCTTTTACGCGCGCAGACGAAGTCATCGAGTGGTCACAGTTTTTGCTCAGTGAAGGGAAAAAACGTCGGCTGTCGCTGAAAGCGGAAGAGGCCGAAATCAAGGCACTGAACGAGCGATTGAAAGATGCCAAATTGCGCTGGCACGAGTTTGACCTGAAATTGTCGCGACAACGCGCCGATGAAGTCTTTACCAGAGCAACCAAAGTCAAAGACGCATTGGCCAAACGCGGGCTGTAACGCGACAAATGGCTCCACGAAAAAGCGCCAGGAACGAACAGACAGGCAACACCGCGCTCCTGTTCTGTGTGGCCCTTGGCGCTTTTCGTGGATGAATCAGTCAGCGCAACAATCAGCTACAGTTTGAAAATACGCTTTGCATTTCCCGCCAGAAACTTGGCTTGTATGTCGAGGGGCAAGTTCAATTCCTTGACCTGCGCGGTGCATTTTTCCAACGACAACTGCGGAAAGTTCGTGCCAAACAAAACCTTGTCCTGCCCATAGGTTTTCAGGTAATGCAACAACTGCGGCGGGTAATACCGTGGCAGATACGCCGACGTATCAATAAAGACGTTTTCGTGCTTCCAGGCCAGCCCGATCATTTCATCCGTCCACGGATAGCCGATGTGACCACCGACGATTTTCAATTCCGGAAAAACCAGCGCGACTTCATCCAGATAGGGCACCGGGCGTCCGGGTTCTGACGGCATCAAGGGGCCGGTGTGACCGACTTGTGTGCAAAACGGAATGTCGAGCTCGATACATTTCACATAAAGCGGAAAGTAAAACTTGTCATTCGGCGGGCGGTTCCACAGCCAGGGAATCACACGCAAGGCTTTGAAACCGAGTTCTTTGACCGCACGCTCAAGTTCGCGCACAGCCTCAACCGGCTTTTCCAGGTTAACAGCAGCCACCCCGACAAAGCGGTCAGGATATTGCTGCACCATTTCTGCCACCAGATCGTTGTGATACACCCATTGGCCAGGCCGGTGCCACGCCGAAAGCATCAGCTTCTGAATGCCCGCGCGGTCCATGCTTTCCACAATCTGCGCCGCAGTCAGCCCTGTTTCCAGCACGCTGGCGGTGCCGGATTGTTTGAGCAAGCGCACGACTTCCGGCAATTTGGCCGCCGCATCAGGCGTGGCGGGTTGCGCCCAGGCATCAATGATCACACCAGCATCGCTTTCAGTCATTAGTAACCTCCTGTTGGCGCAGCCTCAGCACGTTCAAGCTGTAATTCTCCCGCGCGCCATTTGACGAAATCGTCGCACATCGCGGCGGTCGCTGTGGCGCCGATGCGTGTGACGCCCGCATCAATTCAGGGTCGTGCAACACCAGAGCCGCCAGTTTGACGTGATAGGGTTTCACACAAACAGACGCCGCGTGATAGCGCTGAGCCAGCAAACACCCGGCGCTGACGTCCGCATCGGTCAATTGCGGTTGCAGCAATGAATGGTCAATAGTTTTGGCAAATTCGGCCAGCGTGATGGTCTGACTGGTAAACGTCATGCTTTCCTTTCTTTAGCAGCGTTTCCTTTTGCGGCGGGCAGGAACGCTTTCATCTGTTCCCGTGCAGCTTCGGTTTCGTCATAGCGCACCAGCGTAATGCCCTGCTCTTTGACAAATTTGACGATGCGCGGATCGACATATCCCAACCGCTCCCAGTTCAGATTGTGCGCCACCGAATCGCCCGGATACCCCGGATGCCCCAACTTGCGCGTTTCGGCGTCGTCATATGCCGGATGATGCACAATCAGATATTCACCGGCAGAAGCGCTTTGCAAAGCGGCAATCAAATTGGCCACATAATCTCCCGCGTGTTTGCGTCCCGGGTTGTTCCAGGAATTGGGCATGTTCGGCAACCGCGCGCCGATGCTGCGCGTGTCAATCAACCGCTGCTCGCGACACCAGACGCCGAATTTGTCTGCCAATCCCGGCACGCGTTGCACGGTGCCCATATGCAAATCGGCATAGCGGATATCGAATCCCAATTGTCGCGCGCGATCCAATTGCGCCTGCAATTCGAGCAAGGCTTCTTCCGCCTTGGCATTGGCCCAAACGGCGTCGTTGGTTTGGTGCAAATAGCCGTCCTTGTCCAACAACGAAGCCACCCGTTCACGCGGCGCAACCGAACGCCAGCGCACGTTGTCCCATTCCGACGTCAAATCACAGTGCAAGCCGAAACAGATGCCTTTGATTTTGGCCAGCGACTTGGCGGCTTCCTCGACGTAAGGCGTCGCAGCCAATACCGAGCAATTTTTCAGAATGCCGCGTTCATAACATTCCTTGATTGCGCGGTTCAGACTGCGCGCGCACCCTAAATCGTCGCCGCGTGTAATCAGCCGAATGCCAGCTCCGGCTGCGACCGGCGATTGCCGCGCCAACCAGCCGCCCAACCACGCAACCGCGCTCGTCTGTAAAAATGTCCTTCGTTTCATGCGTCGCCTTTCTGCTGTATGACCAACCGCTTGCACACTAACGACGCGCAGCCAAGTCGCGCACGCCGTCCAAATCCAAAGCGCGGCTCACCGCGCGATTCGTATCTCTGTTGAAAATTATGAGACGAAACAACCGCGCCACCTTACCCGCAGCGCCCGCAAAAATCCACGGCAGAGAATCCTGTGACTGGCGACGGCTTGCCATCGTCCATAAATTCTGCTGCCATAGCGCCGCACATCCCAATAAACACTTCCGCGCACAGGGCGATCACCTGTGGAAAAAAGTACGTCAATAACGGGAAGCGCCTGGGGCATTCCCGCTTGCGACGACAAATCAGGAGAAAATACCGATGAAACGTTGGGCTCCCTTGCTTGGCTTGTTGTTGCTTTGTCTATCACAACCGATGCTGGTTGCGGTCTCTTCCGTTGCCGATCCGGCGCATTGGCCGCATTGGCGCGGCCCATACCAGAATGGAATCGCGCCGACGGCGGCACCGGTCGAATTCAACGATACAAAAAACGTCAAATGGAAAGTCCCCATTGCCGGGCGCGGCTTTTCGACGCCCGTGATCTGGGGCGATCGCATGTTCCTCACGACGGCAATTCCGACCGGTAACACGGCGACACCTGTGGCGGCTGCTGAGCCAGCGCCCGGTGGACGTCCAGGCGGCGGCAGACCCGGTGGCGGTGGCGCAGGTGGTGGTGCAGGCGCAGGCGAAGAACACCGTTTCGTCGTGCTGTGTCTGGATCGCAAAACCGGCAAAACCTTATGGGAAAAAGTGGCCAAAGTCGCCACCCCGCACGAAGGCTATCATCGCCAATACGGCAGTTTCGCCTCGAATTCGCCCATCACCGACGGCAAATATGTGTATGTGTCGTTCGGGTCGCGCGGTCTGTATTGCTATGACCTGAACGGCAAGCTGATTTGGGAAAAAGACCTGGGCGTAAAAATGCGCATGCGGTTGCAATTTGGCGAAGGCGCACCGCCCACCTTGTACGGCAATTTGCTGTTGCAAAAATTCGATCAGGAAGGCGATTCGTTTTTGATCGCACTCGACAAACGCACCGGCAAGGAAGTCTGGCGCGCCACGCGCGACGAACAAAGTTCCTGGTCAGCGCCTTACCTTGTGGATCACAAAGGCCGCAAACAATTGGTCGTCAGCGCGACCAACAAAGTGCGCGCCTATGAACCGGAAACCGGCAAGGTGATCTGGGAATGCGCGGGACTGGGCAGCAACGTCATCCCGCAACCATTGCAACACAACGATTCTGTGTTGGTGATGAGCGGTCACCGCGATCCCAAACTGATGTCCATCCGCTTGGGTCGCGAAGGCGATTTGTCAGGCACCGACGCCGTGCTCTGGAGCCAGACGCGCGGCACGGCGTATACGCCGTCTCCGGTGTTGCACGACGGCAAGTATTACACCTTGTCAGACAATGGCCTGCTCAGTTGCTTCAACGCCACGACAGGCGAACCGTATTACCAACAAAAACGACTGCCACAAGCCGATAGCTTTAAGGCTTCGCCGATCGGCGCCAACGGCAAACTCTATCTGGCCAGTGAAAGCGGCTTTGTCACCGTGATCAAAATGGGCGAGCAATTCGAAGTCCTGGCCAACAACCAACTAACAGATCAGTTTTTCGTTGCGTCGCCAGTCGTCGCCGAAGGCGAGTTGTACTTGCGCAGCAAAACGCATCTGTTCTGCATCAGCGACAAAACAGCCAAATAACAGCTGGCCTGATAACAATGGGGGACGCACGCGCTGTCACGTACGTCCCTCCGTTCGGCAAGATCATGATTGGAAGTACGCTGAATCGTCTGCCTCGTTTTCTTGTGTGGGGGCCGCTGTGCGTAATTGTGCTTGCAGGGTTTGGTTGGCAATCGTTTCGCGCGCAGGAAAAATCGCGCCGACAGGAATTTGGCGCCAGCCTGAAACAGCTGAAATGGGACGAACAACGCCAGGAAGTTGTAGATACCGAGCGTCGCCCGGATGCGCCAGAGCAGGACAATGTGTTGCGCGTTGAAACTGCGCTGGCGGTGTTTGACATTCTGGTGCTCGATGCACAGCGGCAACCCGTGCCAGGATTGAAGAAGGACGATTTCGTGATTGCCGAAGACGGCAAGCCCCAACAACCAGCCAGCTTGCTTTTGGGAGACGGTTCGTCCGTGCCGCGTTCCATCGTCCTGATCATGGATTACAGCGGCAGCTTGCGTCCGTTTATCGAAAGCAGTGTCGCGGCGGCGCGCCTGTTGGTAGACAAACTAAAACGCAATGACCGGATGGCCATTGTGACCGATGACGTTTCGCTGTTGGTGGATTTCACAACCGACAAAGGCAAACTCAAAGACGGGTTGAACTCGCTGCGCAAACACGCGAAATCTGGCCGACCAGGACGCAGCGAACAATACAGCGCCTTGCTGGCGACGTTGAAAGAACTGGTCGCCAACGAGGAACGCCCGATCATCATCTTTCAAACCGATGGCGATGAACTGGGCAAGCTGCGCAACGCGGCGAACGCGCCGCCAGGTGTGCCGCTGCCTGCGCAGTTGCGCGCGCAGTTCAAGGAATACAGTCTCGAAGATATTTCTCTCGCGGCTGCCAAAACGCGTACGACAATCTATTCCGTCATTCCCGGGCTGCGGTTTGCTGACGCCTCGACCGAAGAAGATGTGGAGCGGGCTGAAACGCTCTTTGACAAGCTGTTTCACCCGCAAGAAGACAACAGGCGCTGGCGCGGCAGGCGCGCACCGGGCTTTGACTCTTATTTGCGCGGTCGAGCACAGGTTTTGCGCGAACAGCAACTGGCGCTGGCCAACATCGCGCGACTGACAGGCGGTTGGGCAGAGTTTCTGGAAGAGCCACAGCAGGCCGCAGGCATTTACGACCGCATTTTTTCGGGTATCGAGCGCCGCTACATCCTGACGTATTATCCAACCAACACCGAACGAAATGGGAAGTTGCGTCAGGTCGAAATTAAAATCCGAAACCATCCCGAATATTCTGTCTGGGGAAAACGCTCGTATTACGCGTATGCCCGTTGACCGAAAACCAAGCTGGTACGTCAATCATGCCGTGGTCTGACAACAGGCGACGGCGCTTTCAAAATCGTATAGCATGCCGCGCGCACATACAGTAACGACAGAGCCGTCTTCTATCTGGTAAGCACACAAGCAACAACGATCGTCACGAATTGATCTCAGACTGACGGCTTAACTTATACAGGCCGACTTATTCCGGTTTCATACGTTGTACGCGATCCGCACGTCCGGCTGGTGTTGGGCAAACACAGCGCCAGAATTTCTGCGCACGGTGTTTGGTTCACACAAACAGCACGGACACGATGTCCAATCACTTCACTTCAACCGGAGGACCACAATGAAGACTATGGAGCTGTTTCTCAACCGTCGCACCTTTCTCTCAGGGCTGGCGTTAGGTAGTGCTTTTTACGCCGTGCCCGGCGCGTTTGCGCAAGAATTGGTGCGCACACCGGCCCAAACCGAAGGCCCGTTTTATCCAGACAAATTGCCGCTCGATACCGACAACGATTTGCTGGTGCTGAACGATGCCATCACGCCCGCAGTCGGCACGATCACCTGGGTGTCAGGGCGGATTCTCGACGCGCGCGGCAATCCGATACGCAACGCCACGGTTGAAATCTGGCAATGCGACAACAACGGCGCGTATTTGCACAGCAAGACAGGCAACGCCGACAAACGCGACGGCAACTTTCAGGGCTTTGGCCGGTTTGTCACGGGGACAACAGGCGAATACCTGTTCCGCACGATCAAGCCAGTTCCTTATCCCGGTCGCACGCCGCACATCCATTACGCGATCAAGCTCAAAGGCCGCGACAAATTCACCACCCAGTGTTACATCCAGGGGCATCCCGGCAACGACAACGACGGCGTGCTCAAAGGCATCAAGGACGCCAAAGCCCGCGCATCCGTCATCGTCCCATTTGTGCCGGTCAAAGATTCGCGCATTGGCGAACTCGCCGCAAAATTCGACGTGGTGATGGGCTTTACCCCGACAACTTAAAGTGGTTGACCTCGCACATCCGGCAAGCCGTGGTGCTTGCCGGATTTCACTTTCAGGAAGGAGATCGCTCCGATGAATGGCTCACCAAACCGCCAACACATTGTGCATGGGTTTGTTCAGGTGGTGCGGCTGTTTGTGTTCGCGCTGTTGCTGACTGTGCCCTATGCATCCGGGCAAACACCTGCTGCGGCATCACCCAAACCGATTGAGAGCCTGACGGCGGCTGAATTTTCGCGCTTGAGCCGCGAACTGTCAGAAGAAGGCGGCTCTTTTCGTTCGGACAATTTCACCTCCAACGAAACGGCCTATCTAACGGTGGTGGACAAATTGCGCGAATTGGGCGCAACTGGCGGGGCCTATCTCGGCGTCGGGCCGGAACAGAATTTCACCTACATTGCCAAAATTCGCCCGCGCATTGCATTTATCGTGGACATTCGTCGTCAGGCGATCTTGCAGCATTTGCTGTACAAAGCAGTGTTTCACCTGTCGCCCAATCGCGTGCAATTTCTTTCGCTCTTGTTCAGCCGCCCGCTGCCCAAAGAAAAAGCGCCGACGCCCAGTTCCACGATCAGCGAGATTCTGGCGTGTTTCGACCAAACGCCCGCGGACGAAAAAGCCTATGCCGCCAACCTGGCGACCATTCGCAAAACGATCACGGAAGAATTTCAGTTTCCCCTGTCGGAACAAGACCTGAGCGCGCTGGAATATGTTTACAAAACCTTTCGCACCGATGGGCTGGCAATCAACTATCGTTCTGGCGACGGCGGGCAAGGCGGGTTTGGTCGCGGCGGCTTTCCGGTCTTGAAAGATTTGATCACGCAGACCGATCTCAACGGCAAGCTGGGCAATTTTCTGACCAGCAACGACGATTACGATTTTGTGCGCGGAATGCAGCGCAAAAATCTGATCATTCCCGTGGTTGGCAATTTCGCCGGCAGCAAAGCGTTGGCGGGAGTAGCTGAGTATCTGAAAAAGAACGGCTACACAGTTACGGCCTACTACCTGTCAAACGTTGAGCAATATTTGTTTGAAAGCGACGTGTTCTCGGCCTTTGCCAACAACGTGCGCAAATTGCCGCTGACTGACAAAAGCCTGTTCATTCGTTCGGCTTCTGGCCGATTTCCGCATCCGGCGCGCTTGCCCGGCCATCGCGCGGCAACACTGTTGCAAAACATGAATGTCTTTCTGAAAGACTTCGACGCCGGTGTGTATACCAGTCATCGCGAACTGGTGATGACGCATTACATCGCGCCAGAGTCCAAGCCGTAGCAGCTACGGCTTGGACTCTGGCGAATTCCGGCTGCGCCCTTTTTTAGCCGGTTCGATCGTCACGTTCTGAAACGAGATCGAACCGGCGTTTTGCATTTGCTCGGTCGCTTCGACACCGCGAAACACACAATCGCGAAAGCGGATGTTATCAATCGTTGCGCCGGGAAACCCGGCAATCCACAGCACGCGCGGACTGGAAGCGCTGCGCACATTTTCAATCACCACGTTGCGCACCACCGGTTTGTAATCGCCCGCCGCGCCGGTTTCATAGAGAAAATCCACCGTCAGCACGGCTTCGGCCACACGGCCAATTTCGACGTTGCGCATGAAGATGTTTTCAATGACGCCGCCGCGTTTGGCGTTTGATTTGAAACGAAGAGCGCGATCCAGATGCGGACTGTCCATCTTGCAGTTTTCGACAAAGACGTTACGCACGCCACCGGAAATCTCGCTGCCCATGACCACACCGCCGTGGCCGTCTTTCATCGTCGAATTGCGCACGATGATGTTTTCAGACGGCACGCCGATGCGCCGCCCGTCATTGTTACGACCGGATTTGATCGCGATGCAATCGTCGCCCGTGTCGAACACACAATTTTCAATCAACACGTCTTTGGAAGATTCCGGGTTGCAACCGTCGTTGTTCGGCCCGTGACTGATGACTGTCACACCACGCACCGTCACGTTGGTACAAAGCACCGGGTTGATTTCCCACATTGGCGAATTGTTGATCGTCACGTCTTCGATCAGGATGTTGCGGCTGCGATAGGGCTGGATGAAATTGACGCGCAGCTTGTGGCCTTCGCCAAATACGCGTTCAGCTACGGGCGTGCCTTTGTCGTTGAAATCTGACAACCGGCGCACATCATCATTGCCGGTGCGCTTCCACGCCCACCAGTTTTCGTTGGCAGCCGAGCCGTCAAGCGTGCCTTTGCCGGTGATGGCCAGATTCTGTTGCTCAAAAGCGTAAATCAGCGGCGAAAAGTTCATGCATTCTGTGCCTTCAAAGCGCGTCAACACCACGGGCAAATACCGTGTCGGTTCGGGAATGAATTTGAGCGTTGCGCCTTCGGCAATGTGCAGATTGACGTTGCTTTTCAGGTGAATCGCCGCCGTCAGAAATACGCCGCCCGTTACGACAACGCGCCCGCCGCCCGCTTTGTTGCACGCGTCAATGGCTTTGCGAATGGCTTCGGTGTTGTCCGTTTTGCCGTCGGCAACTGCGCCGTATTTTGTGATGTCGAAATCGCGCTTGGGAAACGTCGGCGCTTTGATGCGCGCCAAAATCGCAGGCACTTGTTCCCAGCCAACCGTTTTTTGCCCTGAAGCAGGGTTCGCCAGCGGCAACGCGCAAAGCAATCCAATGGCAATCAGTCCCGAAAAAATCCGCCCTAAGCTTCGATGGTAGTTCATAAAATTCTTCTTGGTGAGTGATTGATAAGCCAGCCGTCCAGAGGTCATGTGCCAACACAGCAAGCAGGTTGAGCCAACGACTCAACGCAATTTGGTTTTGAGCCAGTCAGCAACCTGCTCTTTGTATTCCGGCATAAAGCTTTCCCAACGCGCCATGCCGTGCAGCCCGTCAGGAATGGTAATCAAATCGCAACTGACGCCTGCCGCTTTCAGTTTGGACTGAAACAGCGGCGACCACGAATACAAAACGCTCATATCGCCTGTGCCGTGTACCAACAAAAACGGCGGCAAGCCCGGTTTGATATGGTTAATGGGCGACGCTTCGCGCAGCAGCTTCAACGTTGCGTCATCGGCTTGGGCATCTTTGCTACCGAAATACCCGCGCATCGAAGTGCTCAATCCGCCGCGCCGTTCCATATCGGCAATGAAATCAATCGGCGCATAAAACGGCACAGCGGCGGCGACTTGCGTGTCTTTGTCGGCCCTTTGACCTGTTAAGACGACGGCTTGCGCAACGATCTGTCCACCAGCGGATTCGCCGACCAGCGCAATGCGATTCGGATCAATGTTGTATTCGGCGGCGTGCGCTTTGACCCAGCGAATGGCGGCGTGCACGTCTTCAATCGGCGCGGGGTAATTGTGTTTGGGCGCAAGCCTGTAACTGATCGTGAACCACGCAATGCCGCGTTGGGCCAGTGGCGCAAACAGCGAATCGTTGCCGCTTGTGCGATTGCCGCCAGACCAGCCGCCGCCGTGAACAAAAATCACTGCCGGAAATTTCCCCTTGTTTCCAGAATCGTTTTGGGCGGGAACGAAGGCGTCGAGCTTCAGGCTTTCGCCGCCTGCTTGCGCGTATTCGATGTCGGTCCTGACGCGACCGTTGAGCAACGGATGGTCGTATGGATTGCGGCGTACGGGCGCAACTTCGGCTTTGATTGCGGTTTTCGGGTTCCAATCGCCCATGACCATTTCCAGCGTCAGCGGTTGGTTCAACGAGCGCAGCCATTTCACGCGCGCCGAAGCATTCGCGCCCGGTCCGCGACTGCCGACTTCGGAATAACGCGCGGTCTTTTCGCGTTCGGGGCCAGTCCAGTTGTGCCAACCTTCAGGCCGAACGGCCTCAGACATTTCGGTGTTGATGAAAACCGTGTGTGCAAAGCCTCGCCACGGACGGCCAAGATAAGTTTTCACGCCCGGTTCGCCGGTGATTTGGCAATTGGCAAAGACGAATCCATAGGCTTGTGTTTCCGGCGTTGATGCCGCCGTGATGTAACCGTCTTTCAGCACATGAATCTGGCAGCGGTCAAAAAATGCCGTGGCTGCGCCGAAGATGAAATCCACGTGGCCGGTGATGTAGCAATTCTCAAAATACTGCCGCCCGCGATTCAAAAAGATCGTGTCCTGCCAGCCCAGAAAGCGGCAGTTTTTGAAACTGACCTGATCGCCGTCCACGCGCAGCGCCAGCGCCTGTCCGACCGGGCCGGCGGAGTTTTCAAAGGTGATGTTCTCGGCGCTGAATCCATCGCCGTCTATTTGCACGGTCGGCGTGCGAAACGTGCCAATCGGTTTGCCGTCGAATCCCATCAGGTTGGCGTGCAGGTTGAAGGTGATGATCGTCGTTTTCGGGTCTTCGCCGATCAGCTTGATCCAGCGGCGTTCCTGCTGAACGTAAATCAGTTCCTTGTAAACGCCGGGTTTGACGTGAATCACCCAGGGACGTGTCGGGCTGGGCAAGCCCGCCGGTGCGGCCATAATCGCATCCTGAATGGATTTGAACTGACCATCACCGTTCGGCGCAACCGTTGCGTCGGCGGCAAGACCTGTAATTGCTGTTGCCAGCAGCAACCAGCTAAATGCGAAAACAATGGAAATTCGTTTTGTCATAACCGGATAAAAGTAGTCGGTAACCGAAACCTCGGTTACCGACTACTGACTTCTGCCTGCTGACTACTTTTCGCTAGAAGGACAGCTTGAATCCATACTGAATTTCACGGCCGATGTATCCCGGACGTTTGCTGATGACTTTGCCGAAGTTTGCGTTGTTAAAGTCTACAACCGGATTGTCCCAGTTGATTTGGTTGAACGCGTTGTAGGCTTCGACGCGGAATTCGAACTTGAACCGTTCGCGCAAACGGAACGACTTGCTTAAGGTCATATCCACCTGACCGGTGCCGGGACCGACCACTCCGTCATAAGTGTACGGGTTGGTGCGCGCCACGCTTGCCGGATCGGCGTTTGTGCCTTGCGGCAACGCCGAAAACACAGATTTGTCGAACCAGGCGCCGTTCGGGCCCAGGGTCGGATTACTGAGTTTCGGGCTGCCACTAACGCGCAGGTTTTGCGTGAAAATCAGTTGCCGACCTGAATACCAGCGATTGGTCGTCGTCAATTGCCAGCCACCGACCGCAGCATCCACCGCCGTGGGCGCATTCTTAAGCAACCAGCGGCCTTTGCCAACCGGCAGCTCCCAGGTCAAGGCATGATTGAACCGATGTTTCGCAATGGGCAATGGACGCCACGTCAGGTCACGGGCGAACATCGCGCGGTCATCGAAAAATTCTGTTTGCTCTTCGGTCTGATAGGCGTAATTCACCAACAAACTCATGCCCTTGGTGAAGGGGCGTTGCGCTTGCACTTTGTAAGACGCGACGTGCAAATCGCGCAGCGCCGTGTTGGTTTGCGTAATCGCGCCGTATTGCGGATACGGACGCAGAAGCGATGCCACCGTTACGTTTGCCGCGCCATTGCGCAACGCGCCGGGAAACACGCTGGGCGTCAGGTAATTGCGGAACGGATTTGCCACTTGGGCATTGGTCACCGAACGCGGTTGTTCATACAGGAAATTGGGATCAGCCTGATTCAGGTCCACATCAATCGGAATATTGAATCCGTTGTTGAAAAAGAAATCGAAGCTGATGATTGTCCGGCCCCAGATTTCGCGCTGATACGACAGCGAGAAACGGTCGTTGTTTTGCGGTTTCAGTTCATATTGATCGAGACTGACGGCATTGCCCAGGTTGGTATAGCGGCCCAGAGATTTTTCTGTCGGCTGTTGCAACGGGTTCGGCGCTGCTCCGGTGGTGGGGAAAGGGTTGGACAGTGTCGCTTGCGGTACGCCATTGAGCGGCGCCAGCACGTTCGAGATCGTCGAATAGCCGGTGTATTGATTGACGAAATCTCCCAGCGGATCGCGAATTTTTGACGAAGGCGACATGTAGCGCGCGTACCCAAACCGAATCACCGATTTGTTGTCGAGCCGGAATGCGCCGCCAATGCGCGGCAGGAAATTCGCCGCTTGTCGTGACCAGGCATTGCGATTGTTTTCATCCGTGAAAATCCATGCGCCGTTATAAATCGGCTTGTACCCTTTCGTGCCAAGCAGACTCAACACTGCCGCAGGCATGTTTGGCGGCGTGGTTTGGAATTCGGGGATCGGGTTGGTCAAATCCAGCCGTTGCGACAAGCGATTTTGCCGGTCTACCGGGCCGGGTTCGTATTCCCAGCGCACGCCCAGGTTCAACGTCAACCGGCTGTTCACTTTGAAATCATCCTGGAAATAAGACGAATACCCCAGCGTCACAACTTCCTGCACAGGCACGCGGCGACCACTGGTGTTGTTATCGAGCACGCCCAGCAGGAACGACGCCCATTCATTGCCCGAAATGTTGATGTTCGCGCTGGTGTTCTGGCTGGCGGTATTTTGCGCGCGGAAATTCAGGTTGATCGGTTCAAAACGTGCGCCTTTGCCTTTGTCCACACGCAATTCACCGCCGAATTTCAGCGAGTGATTGCCCAGATACCAATTCATGCGAGCTGAACCGCCCCAACCTTGCGGGCGCTGCCAAAATTCACGGCCTGAGCGACCCAGGCGATTGGTGGCAGTCCCGGTCGGCACGTCCACCGCCGGGTAATAAATCAGATCGCGCGTGAACAAGGACGAGTACCAGGGATTATTCGGCCATAGCGCTTCAATGCCTGTTTTGCCAAGAACGTATTCGTCGGCAGCGGCAAATTCATCAATCAGTTTGTGGTAATTGGCACGCACGTTCAGCACTTTTGACGAAGAAAGGGTGTACACCGTATCCGCCGCAATGCTCAAACCGTTGCGATGGCTGCCCGCTGCCGGAAACAGCTTGCCTGCCGTGTTGTCTTGTGGGGTTTCCAGCAAGTTTGTTTTGAAATACCCGTAACGAACAAACGCTTTCCACTTTTCGCTGATGTTCCAGTCTACGCGGTTAGAGATATTCCAGTAATCCACGTTTTCCGTTTTGGTTCCCTGCCAGTTCAGATCGTTGCCCGGCAAATTTGGCAAGGGAATTTCTGCCATCAGTTTTAGCGCGGTGGGATCAAAGCGATTGGTCGGAATGATGTTGCCCGTAAAGACCGTGCGCACGCCGCTCGCGCCAGAAGAGGTAAACGGATCATAAATCGGGCGGGCGCAGTTCGTGCCCGTCGCACAGACGGTATAACTGCCAACCCGGCTTTGGCTAAAATCGCCTTTTCGCTCCAGGGCGGTCGGCACCGTGATTTTCACGGTGATCGGACGATGATCAAACCATTGTTCCCACGACGAGAAAAAGAATACTTTGTTTTTGACGATGGGGCCGCCAATCGTGCCGCCATACATTTTTAGATTTGTGCCGCGATAGATGGTTTCATCAGCTCCGGCGACGCGCGGAATTGTCGGATCGCCAAACGCGTTAAAGCGCGGATTGCGGTTGTGGTAATACGCCGAACCGTGAAACTTGTTCGTGCCGGATTTCATATTCAGCGTGACGATGCCGCCCGCGCTATAACCATATTCGGCGTCCACGGCATTCTTTTGAAACGAGACTTCCTGCACGGCTTCAATCGAAGGCGTGTACGACGTTTTGTAGCTGGACGTCAGCGGCACGCCGTCAAGCTGGATGTCGTTGGCGCGGTTGGTTTGTCCGCCCGCGTCAAATTCATTGGCAAAGGCATGATGGTACGGACGGTTTTCGCCGTTGGCATTTTCGCCGCCGTTGATGGTCGGATCGAGCGCGACGACGTTGTACGGGTTGCGACCGCGCAACGGAATCTGCGTCATGATTTCATTGCCGATGGTGGTCGTGTCGCTAGACGAATTGAATTGCACGGCCACGGGCGAATCCTGCACGGTGACGACTTCCGTAACGCCGCCGATTTCCATCGCCGCATTGACGGTAACGTCGCCGCGATTCTGAATGGTGATGTTGCGCTGCTCAAATTTCTTAAAGCCTTGCGCTTCGATCGTCACGGAATAAATTCCTGATTCGACGAAATCGAAAATGTAGTTTCCGTCGGCGTTGGTCTGACGCCTGACTTCGATGCCGGTGCCGATGTTTTTCAAGGTGACTTTGGCGCCAGCCAGCGCAGCCTTGTTGGTGTCGGTGACAATGCCTTGCACCTTGGCGCGATAATCCTGCGCTTGCGCAGCCACCGCCAGGATCAAGAGCGCCGCCCAAACAGCGAAAAGCGCCCACCTGCGAAATGCGCGTAGTGAAATCATGAAAGTATCCTCCAGAGTACTGACAGAGTACTGATAGACAAAGTGCTTATAGAATGCTTAGCCAGCAGAAAGCCGAGCCAGAGCCCTCAACTCTGAGCGTCAGTCAGGGCCGTGCGAGCAAAACTGCGGCTCTGCTATTTGTGGTGAGACACCACAGCCTAGATCGGTTTTCAATTCGCTTTACGGATTCGCCACAGAGGCGCGGAGCCTCAGAGAAAGGCTTAGAAGCCTCTGTGGCTCTGTGCCTCTCTGGCAATCCCCGTACGCCAAAATGAACTCTGATCTAGGCGTGTATTAAGAAAACTGACTGACACGGCGAGCCGTTCGCATCCCCCAAAACAAACGGCACCCAGGCAGCCGTTGGCCCAGGCATTTGCCCAACCAGACAACGCTCCCCTGCAAACCTCGCGAGGATTGATCCATGGGACGTTCCGCTTTTTTTTGAGTGGTAATACGAACAACACGCCAGGCAGCGCATTGGAACTACGTTTTATCTTTCGCTCGCAGCAAAGCTAGTTTTGATCGTCAGCGATGTCGCTTGGCGCTACGCTTTGCCGAAAAGCAACCCCGTGAGCCGGGTGGGAAAAGTTTGTGGCATTTGGCAACTGGCGTGCACGACTCGTTGTTAAGTTGACAGTCCCATTTACTGTACAGTTCTTGCAAGTCTCTGTAAAATTCATACTTCCGAACGTTTCCATCGGTAATATCGATCAATTTTCCCGGCACAATCACAGCGTCAACCCGTCTTGAAAGGGGAGGTCCGTTTGTGGACTTACATCAACTCAAGGTCTTTCATTCTGCGGTACGCGCCGGAGGCTTTACCCACGCCAGTCGCGAATTGCATCTTTCGCAATCCACCGTCAGCCAACACATCAAACAGCTCGAAGACGAGTTGAATTGCCAGCTTTTTATTCGCGTCGGCAAACGTGTGTTGTTGACCGAAGCAGGCCAGCTTTTGCGCGAACACTGTGAAAAAATTTTTCAGGACGTCAACAATGCCAAAATGGCGATGCAGGAACTGGCGGGGTTGCAACGCGGCAAGGTGCGTTTTGGCACGGGCGCGACGACGCTAATCTACCAACTGCCGCCTGTGCTGGAAGCCTATCAAGCACGCTTTCCCAACATTGAACTGATCGTTGTTTCGGATATTACCGACAATATTTTGCGCGATGTACAAGCGCAACGCCTGGATTTGGGCCTGGTGATGTTGCCCGTGGCCGAACGGGATTTACAGTTGGAACCGCTGTGCGAAGAAGAACTGAAAATTGCGCTGCCCGCGCGACATCCGCTGGCGCGCAAACGCGCGCTGACGGTCGCGGACCTGTCGCAATTGCGCTTCATTCTGTATGAACAGAAAACCGTCATGCGCAAACTGGTGGATGATTTTTTTGCCAGTCTGGGGGTAACGCCGCGCATCACGATGCTGATGGAAAATATCGAAGCCATCAAAAGTCTGGTCGGCGCTGGCTTGGGGGCGTCTGTCTTGCCAGTTCCCGCCATCGGCAAAGAAGCCGCCGATCGCAAAGTCACGCTGATGCGCGTCGAAAATCAAATCCTCAGTCGCCAATTGGGCCTGGTAACGCTTCGTTCCAATTATGTCCCACCCCCTGTGCGAGAAATGATTTCGATGGTCCGCCAGGAAATAACGCGTCCGGTAGCGCACAAAACTGCGACGCAATAACCAAATTCCCGTCGTTTATTCCCGCCTATCCGATTTTTTGCATCTCGTATGCGGATTTTCCGCCTGCGTTGTCTTTCCTGCATACACCCAGCCGAGTGCCTTTTCAGGCGGTATGACAATTACTCAGCCGCGATTCAAACAAATTCAAGCAATTACAGAAACTTGCCCGATCAAACGCGGCGATTCACGCGCTTGGAATAGCGCTTGCGCCCAATCACGGTAGAAATTCGCACAATTTTTGTGGACTGCTTTGCGCAATCAATGAAAACGCAAACGGCCAAAGATCCGCTGACGATGATGAGACTGTTACGACTCTGGAAGGTCTTCGCTCATCACCCTCGCAGATCGCACCGCCAAATCCACAACTATTGATCCAATGTTCAAGTGGCGCGCGTGTCTTTGATCGAACTACAAAACCAAAGAGACGTGTTGCCCATACCAATCCAACGATCGGGAGGGTTTATGCAACACAGAAAATCTCCGCAAAAAAACTTTTGGCGGAGCGGCTTACTGCTCGCGTGTCTGTTGACGCTGTCAGTCGCCGCATTCGCGCAAGATTTACTAACCAAAGGCACCATCAATGGTCGCGTCGTTGACCCGGCAGGTGCGGCAATCGCCAATGCCAAAGTCACCATCGTCGGGCCAACCGGTGATCGCACCGTCAATGCCAACAGCGAAGGTGAGTTTGACGTACCAAACCTCGCTCCCGGTGTTTATACCGTCAAAGCCGAGCAAAACGGATTCAAGACCGTTTCCGTGCCCAATGTCGCGGTGTATGTCGGCAAATCATCCACGCTAAAACTCACGCTCGAAACCGGCAACATCACCGAAGTCGTCGAAGTGTCAGCGGGCGCCGCCACGATTGACACCTCTAGCACCGCAGTCGGGCAAAACCTGAACGACCAGCTTTTCCAAAACATTCCCGTGCAGCGCAGCGTGACCAGTTTGTTCTACCTGGCTCCGGGCGTGGCCGACAGCGGCAAAGGCGGGATCGCCAATCCTTCGATTTCCGGCGGCTCAGCGCTCGATAACTTGTATGTCGCAGACGGCGTCAACATTACCGATTCCGCATTTGGCGGATTGGGTGTGTTTTCGCGCAACTTTGGCACCATCGGCGTCGGCATCAACACCTCCTTCATCAAAGAAGTGCAGGTCAAAACCGGCGGCTTTGAACCGCAATACGGCCAATCACAGGGCGGTATCATCAACATCATTACGCAATCGGGCGGCAAGGAATTTCACGGCGCACTTTACGGATACGGGCGTCCGCAAGCGTTTGAGGCGTTGCGCAAACAACCAGATGATCTGCGCACCAACAAATTCGGCAAACTGTTGCACGAAGAAAATTATGACGCGGGATTTGACCTGGGCGGTCCGGTGCTGGGGTTGAAAGACAAACTCTTTTTCTTCGGTTCGTTCAATCCGACGGTGCGGCGCGAAATCGTGCGCGGCGCTGCCGGATCAGGTCTTGATCGGTCGCTGGGCGAAACCAGCCGCCGCTATCGCACGCTGAATTACGCGTTCAAACTCGACACCAACTTCAGCCCGAACCATCAATTCGCCTTCTCGATCTTTGGCGATCCGACTGTGACCAATAACGCGCCGTTCGCGACGCTGAACATTGACAACCTGACGGCGCTCAATCAGCTCGATTACGGCACACGCAACATTTCGACACGTTACACGGGCACGCTCAGCCCTACCTGGACAGTCACGGCCTCGTTCAGCCAAGGGCACAATGCATTCAACGAAACAGGTTTTTCCAACTACAACCAGATCATTGATCGCACCCAACCGGCGCGCGGCAATTTCGTGGCGGCCGGATACGGATTCTTTGAGCCGACCGAAAGCAACACCTATCGCGCCACGGCTGACACGACCAAACAGGCCAATTTCTGGGGACAACATACCTTTGGCTTGGGCTATCAACTCCAGCGTGCGTTTTATGACGGCACGCGCGACCGCAGCGGCCCGAAATATACCGTCCCCGCCACCAACGCGACCGGCGTACCGACAACGCAACTTTCCGGCGCAGCCGCAGCAGCCATTGGCAAATCGGTCAATGCCGTGTGGGATTTGTTTGTCGCGGCCAACACCTGCACACTTTGCCCGATTATGAATACGCCCGGCGTTGGCCCGCAGCGTGTGTACTTGCGGCAAACGCGCGGCGAATACGGCAACACCTCATTCAAAACCAAAGCCAATTATCACGCCGCCTATCTGCAAGACACCTGGCGCATCAATCGCTTCCTGACTGTGTTGGGCGGATTGCGCCATGAACAGGAACGACTGATTGGCAACCCCGGCGCAGACGGCAACCGCATCGGTTATAGCTTCACGGGTGCGTGGGCGCCGCGCGTAGGCGCGACGGTTGACCCCTTTGGCAAAGGCAAAACCAAGGTCTATTACAACTTTGGCCGTTTCTTTGAATACATCCCGCTCGATTTGGCGGAACGCTCACTTTCGGCGGAAACCGATTTCCGCAATGGACGCTTTGCGCCTGATTACGAAATCGTCAACGGCGAACGCCGCGTCAAACTGAATTCGCTGGGCACGGTGACGCCCGTGCTGGACGCCGCGCATTTCCTGACTGGCGCAGCAGGCGGCACCGGCTCGACCGTTTCGGTGTCGTTGTCGAATCCGACCAACCCAATTTTGCCTGGCACCAAGCTCGGCTATTCGGACGAACATATCATCGGATTTGAACAGCAATTGCCCGGCAACTGGACGTTCTCGGCGCGCTATCTCGACCGCCGTATCAAACGCGTGGTCGAAGACGCTGCCGTCGTCGCGCCCGAAAGCGCCGACTTTTTCGGGCAGACGTATTTCATCGGCAACGTCAATTCCAGACTCGACGCCGCCATCAATCCGATCAGCTACAAATTCACGCCGGGCGGCGCGATTCCGGCGCAATGCGATCCCAACCTGGTCAATGCCGACCTGGGTGTTTGTTATGCCGCCAATGGCAAAAATGGCCAGCCGGCAGGCAACGCAGGCGCAGACGGGGTGGCGGACGGTTTCCCTGACCCGATCCGCAAATACCGCGCGGTCGAACTGGAATTGAACAAACGGTTTTCCAGCGGCTGGCAGTTGCTGACCAACTGGCGCATCGCCAAACTCGAAGGCAATTTCGAAGGCCACTTCCGCAATGACAACGGCCAGACCGACCCGGCCATCAGTTCGCTGTTCGATTTCACGGCGGGCGAATTCAACTTGCTGGGCGATCAATTCGCCGTTGGACCGCTCAACACCGACCGTCGCCACATCGCCAACATTTACGGCAGCTACGCCCTGGGCGAAGGAAGCAGATTCCGTCGCTTGAAAGGGTTGAACCTCGGCGCGGGCATTCATATGGAATCCGGCGTGCCGGTTAGCGAATATCTGGCACATCCGGTGTATGCCAACGCGGGCGAAATCCCCGTCGGCGGACGCGGCAAACTGGGGCGCACGCCGTTCTTTGCCAAACTCGACCTGCACGCGGATTACAAGTTCTCGTTGACCGAACGCTGGCGCGTCACGTTGATCGGCGATTTCTTCAACGTGACAAATAACCAGAAACTGCGCTTGCCGGATATGTTCCGCGAAAGCACCGCCGGACAAAGCAACCCTGACTTCCTGAAACCGGGCATTACTGCGGTTGATCTGACGCGCGGATATTATCTGCCGTTCAACATGCGGCTGGGCCTGCGGTTGGAGTTCTAAGCCAGTGACCAAGCAGGGCAACCAGCCGAGGTTGCCCTGTCTGTGACACTGACGTTTCCCTTTTTCGCAAGCCACCGAAGCAGCTTCGGTGGCTTGCGCTACTTGGTGCGAGGAAATCCCGATGCGCATGAAATTGCTTGCCGTGATCGCATTGCTTGGCTGGACCTGGCTGACCCCACTGGCCTGGGCGCAACGCCCGGGAACTCTCTCTTCCGGCGAAATACACGGCCAGGTGCGGTATGCAGCGGGCGGAGCGCCAGCGGAACGCGTGCTGGTGCGCCTGGAAGTCATGGGCGGCGGGCTGGTGGGGCAAATTCTGACGGACCGTAACGGCGCGTTTCGTTTTTCCAAACTGGATGCCCAGCAATACGTCATCACCATTCACGCGCCAGGTTATCGAGAATTGCAACAGCAGATCAACCTGAAAACTTCGAACAATGAATACTTATTGCTGCAACTGACGGTTGATCCAAACGCGCGCACGCAGTCTGCCAGCAAAGCGCCGGTGCTCGGTGTGGTAGACGCCAACATTCCCCCCGAAGCGCTAAAAGCGTTTGAACAAGGCAAACGCGCCTTGCTCGAAGAAAAGCAAATTGACGAAGGCCGCAAGCATCTGGAAAAAGCCGTCAGCCTGTATCCCAATTACCTCGAAGCGCAATTGCTGCTGAGCACCGCGTTGATGGAGGCTCACGATTGGCGCAAAGCCGAAACCGCATTGCGCCGCGTGCTGGAAATCAACAGCCAAACGGCGCAGGCATATTTCGCGCTGGGCGAAGTGTATCGTCAGCAACAACGTTACCGTGACGCCGAAACCGCCTTACAAGCAGGCATCAAACTGGCAGACAATTCTTGGCAAGGGCATTTCACATTGGGCCGCGTCTATCTGGCGCAAAATGAGCTCGCCAAGGCAGGCGTCGAAGTTGGTCGCGCGTTGCAATTGAAACCGGATTTTGCCGAAGCGTATGTGTTGGCAGGCAATGTGCTGTTGCGTGCGCAAAAAGCCAGCGAAGCGTTGCCAATGTTTGAAGAATACCTGCGCCTGGCTCCCAAAGGCCCGCTGGCCGCCGAAACTCGCGATCTGGTAGCCAAACTCAAAAAAGCACTGGCCGAGAAAAAATAAACTGCCTCGCTCGCAGAACGCAGAACCAACCAGAGCATCGCGCGACATCTCGCGCTGAGGTCCGTCAGCCACCATCACCAACCAGGAACGCAATCCATCTGCCCGGCCAGCCACGGCAACCGCACGACAAATCAGCGCAATTTCTATTGCCGACCACGTCGCGCTAGTACAAACTGCGGCCCGCATGACAGCTTGTACGTAACCCGGTCAAAGTTTCACCAACATATCGCCAGCGCCTGCAACACCGAGCGACTGGCTTGGAAAAACGGCAAAAACACATGACGACCCGGCGACAACCCGCGATTCGTTGCGCGCTCATGCGCGGCGGCACATCCAAAGGCGCGTACTTTCTGGCGTCAGATTTGCCCGCCACAACCACAGAGCGCGATGCGTTGCTGCTGTCAATTATGGGTTCGCCCGATGCGACACAAATTGACGGCGTAGGCGGTGGGCATCCGTTGCGCAGCAAAGTCGCCATCGTCAGCCCTTCAGCCACGCCCGACGCAGATGTTGATTTCCTGTTCGCACAAGTCGCCGTCACAGAACCGCTGGTGGACACGTCGCCCAATTGCGGAAACATTCTGGCGGGCGTGGGCCCCTTTGCGCTTGAACGCGGTTTGGTCGCCGCGCAATCAGGCACCACGACGGTGCGCGTCAAAACGCTGAATACAGGTTCAATTGCCGACCTGGAAGTGTGCACGCCGGATGGCGTTGTTGCCTATGACGGAGACGTCAGCATCGCGGGCGTTCCCGGAACGGCTGCGCCGGTGCGCATCAGCTTTCGCGACGTGGCGGGGTCGGTCTGTGGCACGCTCTTGCCAACGGGCAACACCAGCGACCTGGCCGAAGGCATTCGCGTCACCTGCATTGATAACGGCATGCCGGTCGTTGTGCTGACGGCCGCATCCGTCGGACGAACCGGTTATGAAACCGTCGCCGAGTTAAACGCTGATACGGAATTGAAAGCACGACTTGAAACCATTCGTCGTGCCGCCGCCCGTTTGATGGGCCTGGGCGATGTCGCCAACAAAGTCGTACCCAAAATCAGTCTCATCGCGTCAGCACAGCAAGGCGGTTGTGTCATGACGCGCAATTTCATCCCGCATACCTGTCACACAGCCATCGGCGTGTTTGCCGCGCTTTCGGTGGCGACTTCCTGTTTGTTACCGGGTTCTGTCGCGGAAGGTGTCGCGACAGTGCACGACGGCGACGAACAATTGCTCGCCATCGAACATCCGACCGGTGAGTTTGAAGTGTATCTCGCTGCCGACCGCAGCCAGCCAATCCCTGTCATCAGGCGCGGCGGAATGCTGCGCACGGCGCGTATGCTTTTCGACGGTGTGGTTTATGCCCACGCCAACTATCAACCAAGATTGCCTTGAGAGGAACCAGCTATGAGCAGACGACATCAGACACAGGAATCGCCGAAGTTTGGTCGTAGAACGTTGTTGAAAAGCGCCGCAGGATTGGCAGGCGGCGCATTGTTGCCATCCGTCGCCGTGGCCGAACCCGGCGCGACGATCAATGGTTGCTCGACCACAATTTCAGCCGGTAGCGGCAAAGCCGTCGTTGAAACCACCGCAGGCAAAGTCGGCGGTTACATCCGCAACGGCATTTTCACCTATAAGGGTATTCCGTATGGCGCGCCGGTCAGCGGTGAAGCGCGCTTTCAACCGCCGCAAAAAGCGAAGCCGTGGGCAGGCGTGCGCAGCTCAATGCAGTATGGCCAGGTTTCGCCGCAAGTCGCCCGCACGGGTTGGGCCAACGACGAAGAAGCCTGGCTTTTTAGTTGGGACGATGGAATCCCGGGCGAAGACTGTTTACGCGTCAACGTCTGGACGCCGGGCATCAACGACAACAAAAAACGCCCGGTGATGGTGTGGTTGCACGGCGGCGGTTTTCAGGCAGGGTCAGGCCAGGAATTGCCTTCGTACGATGGCGAGAATTTAGCCAAACGCGGCGACGTCGTGGTCGTATCGCTCAATCATCGCCTGGGTCTGTTGGGCTATCTGAATCTGGCCGAAATCGGCGGGGCGAAATATGCCAGCGCCGCCAATGTCGGCAATCTGGATTTAGTGGCTGCCCTCGAATGGGTGCGCGACAACATTGCGAATTTTGGCGGCGATCCCGGCAACGTCACCATTTTTGGCCAGTCAGGCGGCGGCGGAAAGGTGAGCTCTCTGATGGCGATGCCCAGCGCCAAAGGGTTGTTTCACAAAGCGATTGTGCAAAGCGGTTCTGGTTTGCGCATGGTGCGCCCCGAAACATCAGCCAAAGTCGCCGCCGCCGTGCTGGCGGAATTAGGCTTGAGCGCATCACAACTTGATCAACTGCATACACTGCCGGTGCAGCAATTGATCAACGCCGGAGCCGCTGCGATGCGCAAAGTCAGCGGCGCAGGCGGTCCCGCGCGCGTGTATAACCCGCGTGCGGATCGTGCCGGCTGGGGACCGACGGTGGATGGCAGGATTTTGCCGCAGCATCCGTTTGATCCGTCTGCGCCCGCGATTTCTGCCAACATCCCGATGCTGATCGGTACCTGTCTGAACGAATTCACCAACGGCATCAATAATCCCAACGTAGACGCCCTGACCGAAACCGAACTCAACGAGCGCGTAAAAGGGATGTATGGCGACCGCACGGCGCAAATTGTTGCCGCCTATCGCAAAGCCAATCCGAAAGCGAAGCCGTTCGACCTCTTCTCATTCATTTCCACGATTTCGACGCGCCAAAACGCAGTGGTACAGGCGGAACGCAAATCCGCGCAAAATGCCGCGCCGGTGTATCTGTACCTGTTCACCTGGCAAACACCTGTGCTCGACGGCAGACCCAAAGCCTTCCACTGCGCGGAACTGGCGTTCGTCTTCGACAACATTGACCGTTGCGTGAATATGACGGGCGGCGGCGCAGACGCCCGCACGCTTGCGGCCAGAATGAGCGACGCCTGGATCGCGTTTGCACGCAAAGGCGATCCCAATCACGCGGGCTTGCCGAAATGGCCGACATTCACCGCCGACAAAGGCGCAACGATGATTTTCGACAACAAATGCGAAGTGAAAAACGATCCTGATGGCATAGAACGGCGCACGGTGACCCAGGCGTAAGAGCGTTCGCGCCCGTTCGTAATTCCCAGGCAGAAGGGCTTCATCACAAAAAGCGCGGGACTCATTCCCTGCCACGCTTTGCCCAGGTAGCGCTGTAAGTTTGAGCCAGTCTCAAGCTGACGGACACTGGTTAGAACCCGCCGCAGTTGTGAGGAAAGCGCTTTTTGTGGAGCCCCGGAAAAACAGCCTGTGCAAACGCATCCTTGAAAGGACTCGCGAAAGGAGAAAATAGATGATGAACCGCAGAGACTTTTTGGCAACCGCCGCGCTGGCAACCATCGGCACCACGCTGCACGCGCAAACGCCTTCCGGAGCCGAGTGGGGCAACCCAATACTCGACATCCATGCACATCTGCGCCAGGGGCTGGACGCCAATATCGTTCACATGGACGGTTGCGGCCTGGCCAAAGCCGTGTTGCTGGCGCGCAGTTCTGCCGTTGAACAGATAAAAAGCATACAAGCCAAGTATCCTGGCCGTTTCGCGTGGTCGGCGAGCGCCGACATCACCAAACCGGATGCCGCCGAAGTGCTGACCAAAGCCGTCAAAGATGGCGCGCAAGGTTTCGGCGAGCTCAAGTTTCACGTCGAAGCCGATGGCCCTGAATTGCAAAGAATGTATGCGCTGGCGGCAGAGCTGAACGTACCGATTCTGGTGCACTTTCAGGAAGTGCCGCACTTTGAAGGCGAAGGCGTTTGGAGCACCGGTTTCAAACGCTTTGCGGCGATGCTCAAAAAATACCCGAAAACCAAATTCATTGGGCACGCAGACGCCTTTTGGGCCAATGTCAGCGCCGATTACGCCGAACAGGAAAGCTATCCCAGCGGCCCCATCAAACGCGGCGGGATCACCGACAAACTGCTCGGCGATTACGGCAATCTGTTTGGTGATTTGTCAGCCAATTCAGGCAACAACGCATTGTCGCGCGATGCGGAATTCACGGCGGACTTCCTTGCGCGCCATCAAAACAAACTCGTGTTTGGCAGCGATTGTTCCTGTCAGGATGGTCACGGCGGCGGCGTCAGCCAGAATAACAATCCGGCAGCGGCACGTATGCGCGGCAAGTGCGTAGCGCGCGAAACGTTGACCGTGCTCAAACGACATACTCAACCCAACGTCTTTCGCAAATTGACCTGGGAAAACGGACACAAGCTGTTCAAGATCAAAGCCTGATTGCTGAGCACAGCGCGCGTCAATTGGCGTATCGTCGTAACTGTTTCCGGGGCAAGGCGCTATTTCTGCCGCCAAACAGCCCACGTTATCGGTCCGGCTTCTTCGTCTGTTACCGCTTGGCCAGACAGCTTGAGCGCAAGCTTGATCTGCCCGTGATGATATCCTTCGTGAAAGATCAAAAGCTGAATCAGCAGGACAGGATGCGCGAAATCGAGTTCCAGGTCCTGTCCTGCTTCGATTCTTGCCTTCACCGCGTCCCGCACACGCTGAGCGCTTTCAATCAGCATCAACGCAATGCGCTCAGGGTCAGATTCTGACACCCACTCTTTTTCCGGCACCGCGCCGGCAAACTCCGGCGCATTCTCAAACACAGAAATCATCCGCTCGTGATGCAAGTGCGTCAGCATCTCTGAAACCGAGGGACTATCGGCGGTCGCTCTGGCAGCCAAACCGCCTTCTGGCAGTACGCGCACCAAGTTGAGCAAAATGGTGTTGTTTCGCTCCCAGGAATCCAGCAACGCGTCAAGCAATCGTGCGCCAAATGCATCAGGCATCGCCTCTCCTATCTCTCGCGAGGAATGTTGTGACGGGTCTAAAAAATACGTTTATGGGTTGGCGTTTTACCAAATTTGATAGAAACCTGTCACGGTTCAGCGCTGCTGAATGACCGTTGTTAATGAACGGCAGCAGCCTGACGTTTTTATGCTGAACATTGTGGACAACCGCGTCCACAGGTCGTGTCTCGCTGCCCTGAAATCGGCGCACAACAGCAATCACCACAAACGCCAGACAAGCTATGTTGAATCTGACTGGAATCTCGAAAACCTATCCAGGCGGAGTGCCCGCCCTACAAAACGTTCATTTGGACGTGCCCAAAGGAATGTTCGGCTTGCTCGGCCCCAATGGCGCAGGCAAATCGTCGCTGATGCGAACGATTGCGACGTTGCAACAACCCGACAGCGGCGCCATCACATTCAACGGCATAGATGTTCTGCAAAACAAAACCGCTTTGCGCCGCACGCTTGGTTATTTGCCGCAAGAGTTTGGCGCGTATCCGAGAATCTCTGCCCTCGCGATGCTCAAATACCTGGCGGCGCTCAAAGGCATCCACGGCAACCAACAACAACAAGTCGTCGAAAATCTGCTGGTCAAAACCAATCTGTGGGACGCGCGCCACAAAAGCATTGATAAGTTTTCCGGCGGGATGAAACAGCGTTACGGCATCGCACAGGCGCTGCTGGGAAACCCGGCGCTGCTCATCGTGGATGAACCCACAGCGGGGCTTGATCCGGCAGAGCGGCGACGCTTCCAGAACATTCTGGCCGAAGTTGGTGAGGAAACCGTCGTCATTCTTTCGACGCACATTGTGGATGACGTGCGCGAGCTTTGCTCTCAAGTTGCCATCATCGGGCGCGGGCGCATTCTGAAAGTCGGTGAGCCGCTGCAACTGATGCGCGAGCTGAATGGCAAGCTGTGGACTCTGGTCGTAAAGCGCGAAGAGGTCGCCGCAATGCGCGCTCGTTACACGGTGCTTTCCACGCGACTCAAAGCGGGGGCGACAGAAATTCGTGTGCTCTCTGAAACTCCGCCTGACGGCATGCAGTCTACCGCGGCTGAACTCGAAGACGTGTACTTCAGCACGTTGATTGACCACGGACTCAAAGACAATCTGGAGTAACACGGATGCGCCCACTGCTGGATGTCATACAGTTCGAGCTTCGCTATCAATTTCGTTCGCCGTTCTTTCTCGGTGCGCTGCTGCTGTTTGCGCTGATTCACTTTCTGGCGATGACGGGCACGGTCATTCACCTGGACATCAGCAACCAGGTTGCCATCAATAGCGCATACGGCATTTTGCAGAACGAACTGGTGCTTTTCGGTTTCGGCATGCTGCCCATCGTCGCGTTTGTCGTAACGGCGATCACGCGCGATTTTGAACACGCAACCGCGCCGCTGTTGTTCGTCACGCCGATTTCGCCCAAAGAGTTTTTGCTCGGCAGATTTCTCGGAGCCTTGAGCCTGGCGCTGTTGATCAGTCTCGCGGGATTGTTGGGATCAATGATCGGCACGTTCATGCCCTGGCTGGATCAAGCGCGCATCGCAACGTTTTCGCTCTGGCCTTGGGTCTACGTCTTTTTTGTCGTTCTCGCGCCCAGCACCATTGTTTTATGCGCCATCTTCTTTAGCGTTGCAGCGCTCACCCGCTCCTTTGCGCTGACCTTTGCCGCAGCGGTGGTCTTTTTCGTCGCAACGATTTTTCTGAACCTGCAAGCGCAGCGCGACGCGCGCACCTGGACTTCCCTGGCCGATCCGATCGCCAGACTGACCGTGACGGCTGAAACGCGTTACTGGACAATCACCGAACTCAACACCAATCTGCCGCTTGGCTTGCTGCTGCAAAATCGTTTGCTTTGGCTGACGGTGGCGCTGCTCGCATTGCTACTAACGTTTCTCCGCTTTCGCCTGGATTTAGATTCCAACTCTCCAGCCTCTACCCGTCTTTCCTTCATTCATTCCCTCCGCCCCTCCTTCGTGTGGCTTCGTGGAAAAAAAGCACAGCCCGCCATTCAACCAATCACGCCTGTGCCGGGATTCAGCCTGCGAGACACCTTCGCGCAGTTCGTCGCGCAACTAAAGATGGATTTGTCCTGTGTTTTCAAAAGCCTGCTGATTTACATCTTGCTGGCGTTGGTCGCCGCAACCATGATTGGCGAGTTTCAGGGCAACGTCAGCCGCGTTGGACCGGAAACGCCGCTGTATCCGCTGACCAGCCTGCAGCTGCCGTTTTTACGGTACGGCCTGCTGCATTTCATCTTGCTGCTTAGCCTCTGGTACTCCGCCGAACTGATTCACCGCGAACGCGCCTCTGGCGTTGACGAAATCATCAACACATCACCGTTCCCCGACTGGCTGATGATTCTTTCAAAGACGGCAACGCTGTGTTTGGTGGTCAACGTGGTGATGCTCGTTGCGGTGCTGGCCTTGATGACGTTGCAAGCCGCTACAGGCTACACGCATTTTGAGCCAAGCCTGTATCTACAATCCGCATTCATTTACAACGGCTTTTATTACTGCATGTTGTGTGTTCTGGCTGTGGTCATTCAGACGCTTACGCCGAGCAAATGGCTGGGACTGCTGACGACGCTGGGCGTTTATATCGGATTGCTAAGCTTGGGGCCGATGGGCTTCGATCACGTGCTGTATAGCTTTGCCATTCCGGCTGTGCCGTATTCGGATATGAACGGTTATGGCCATTTCGCCAAACCGGCTCGCTGGCTGATTGTTTACTGGGGAGCGTTTTGCGGCTTACTGCTAATTGCCGGGCACCTGTTTTATCCGCGCGGCAATTATTCAGCGGCGCGGGAACGGTTGCGGGATACCGGCCTTCGTTTCGGAACGCGAATTCGACTGGCTGCCGGTCTCGCCGCACTTACGTTTGTCGGCCTTGGCGGGTGGATTTACTACAACACGAACATCCGCAATCAATACCTGACGCCCAACGCGCAACTGGAGCGCCGCGCCGCTTACGAAAAGCGTTGGGGGCGTTACGAAAATGCGCTGACGCCATCGTATGACAGCATCGAAATGGCGCTGGACATTTTCCCGCAAGAGCGCCGGATGGAATCACGCGGCAGCACCATTTTGGGAAACCACAAGAAAGCGCCGATCCAGGAATTTCTGGTATCGGTCAATCCGGTGCTACGCGTAACTCAGATTGCGGTGGAAAACGCGACGCTGGCGCAGTCTGATAAGTCACAGGGAGCGTATCTCTTTCGACTCAATGCCCCGCTGGCGCCGGGCGCAACGGTGAAAATGACCTGGAACGTCACGCGCAGCAACGCTGGCTTCGTCAACGGCGAAACCGATGACGCGCTGGTGGCCAATGGGACGTACCTCGACACCCTTGACGTGATGCCGATCCCGGGGTTTAACGAAAATCGCCGGATTACCGACAACACCGAACGCCGCAGATATGGATTGCCCGCCGCGCCACGTACGCCGAAACTCGATGATCCCACGTATGCAGACAAAATCGGCTTTGGCATTGATAGTCGCGCTGCATTTGAAGTTGTCATCAGCACCAGCGCCGATCAGATCGCGGTTGCGCCGGGCGTGCTGAAAAAAGAGTGGCAACTGGAAGGGCGGCATTATTTTCATTTCCAAGCCGAACAGCCGATTTTGCCCAACCTCTCGTTTTGCTCTGCGCGTTACGCCGTTGCCCGCGACCGATGGAAAGATGTGGCGCTAGAGATTTATTACGATCCCAAACACGCCTTCAACATCGCCGCGATAATGGAAACCGCCAAACGCGGGCTGGCAATGTATTCCACAGAGTTTGCGCCATACCCGTATTCCTACCTGCGCATTCTGGAGTTTCCGAGCTATCGTTCGGCGGGCAAGTTTCATTCGGGGACAGTGCCGTTGGCTGAAGGAACTGGCTTCGTCAACGATTTGCGCACTGCGGAAAACCTTGATTACGGCGTGTTACACGAACTCGCGCATATGTGGTGGGGCGAACGCATTACCGGCGCACAAATCCAGGGCCGCTGGCTGCTGACGGAAAATATGGCGGACTATTCCACGATGATGCTGTTTCGGGAATCTTCGCCCGTCCTGGCGAACCGCATCGTCCAGAACATGTTGGAAGCCTATCTCAAAGGCAGACGCAATGAAGACGAAGCCGAAGTGCCGGTGATGTACACTGAACGGCACGGCTATCTCAGAGCCAAAGGCCCACACGTGCTCCATGCCCTGCAAGACATCATTGGCAAAGACAAAGTTCATCAAGCGCTGCGCAATTTCCTGCAAGCCTATTCCTTCCATACTTCGCCTTGTCCGACATCGAGAGATTTGGTCAATGCGTTACGCGCCGAGGCAGGCCCCGAATATCAGCAACTCATTACTGATTTGTTTGAGCGGATCGTGCTTTACGACTTGCAGGTGGATGCGGCCAGTGCACGTGAAATTGCGGGCGGATATGACGTGACCATCGAAGTCACGGCCAAACAGTTCTCGGCGGATGGCCAAGGGAAAGAAACTGAAGAGCCGCTGGACGGTTGGTTCGACGTGGCAGTGTTTGCCGAAACCGACGAACTGTCTGAGAACACCTCGCCCTTGTACCTACAGAAACATCGGCTGCGCAGCGGGAAGCAGCGCCTCACCATTCGCACGACACAGCGACCAGGGGTTGCGGTGCTAGACCCGTTTCACAAAATGATTGAACGCAGCGCGGAAAATAACGGCTCGAAAATAACTGCTCTGCCCTGACATCTGGTCGTGGTTGCCCTCTCAAACTTCTCTCTTCTGTCAGCAAACCAGCGCCAGCAACGTTCGTGGCGTACAGTTAACGCCTCCCGCGTCAAAATTTCATAACGGCGTCAGCCAAGGGTGTGACGTAACCACCGACTTCGATCCCATCAGCTCCGCGTTCGCCATGAAGTTGAACGTGCAGGATGCTGCGCCGTTCCATCTTTACCCCTTGTTCGCTGATAAAGCGTGTGCCGTCAGCCCCCGCAACCAGATTGTGTTGCAGCATAAACGCTGCGAGAGGGCCGGTCGCGCTACCGGTCGCGGGGTCTTCGACAATGCCGAATTCAGGCGCAAACATGCGCGAATATGCCCCTGTCGCAGTCGGCGCAAAAACAAAGACGCTAATTGGTTCCGTTGCCCCTTCTTTGAAGACAGCCAGGCCCGCCGAATCGAGCCACGCGCGATCTACCGTCGCTTGATCCTTGAGCGCAACAAAAGCAGCAGGCATCCCCGCGCTCATGATTTGCGGCGGAACGTCCAGCAAATCACTCGGCGCTAACCCCAGCGCCTGTGCACACCGTTTCGGATCATAGGTTCTGCCCGCGCGGATCGGCGGTGTGGTCAACCAGAACAACGGGCAGTCCAACGGGCGCTCGCCCATTTCAACCCGCACTGGCACTGGGCCGACTTTCTCTTCAAGCCTGAACCGCTCGCTGGCTTTTGGCACAATGTCTTCATCAAGCAACACGAAACTCGTGCCGATGGTCGGATGCCCCGCAAAGATCAATTCCCGGCTTGGGGTAAAGATGCGGACGTTAGCCACGCAATCGCTGCGCGTCGCGGGCGTGACAAACGTCGTCTCTGACAGATTCAACTCGCGCGCGATCTTCTGCATTGTCGCGTCATCCAGTCCAGACGCATCGGGAAAGACGGCCAGCGCGTTGCCCTCCAGCGCTCGCTCTGTGAACACATCCACCACGCGATAACGATATGATTTTGGTTGAGTCATCGTAATTCCTGCTCACTTACTCTTCGGTTTCATTTCCCACAACACGTTGATGATCACCCAGCGGCCGTCGAACTTCACTTCGTGCAAGTAATCAATCCAATCATTGGCGACAATCTTGACCGAAGCGACGTTCTCGTAAACATCTAGGATCGTGATATCCCTTTGTTGTTGTTCTTTCGGCGTAGGCCGCCCTTGCCGCATCCTGGTTCCCTGAATTAACTGTGCTGCGGTCATGTGATTGAGGTTGCTTTTGCCGGTGCTCGGGTTTGTGCGCGCGATACGCTTGGCAAGATCGGGATGCAGACTGCGCTCCATTCTCTCGGCATCACCGTTGTAATAGCCTTCGATGTAATCGAGCGCGGTTTGCTTGATTGCTTCGCGGTCGGCGTCGCTTTGCGCGCGCGCTGTCCCGGCGACCAACAACAAGAGCGACAGTCCGAGCAACAATGATCTCAATATTTTCTGCATCGTGATTCTCCTCTGTCTTGGTTGCACACGCTTCCGCATGTACAGTTTTTTGGTAATGCGCACGCAAACTCGCGCACGCCTGTCGAATGTCAAACCAGCGCCTTGCCCGTGACCGCGCGTTGCGATCCTCGCGCAGCCGCGCTGGAAGCCAGCAGTTTTTCCAGCAGTTTGCCTAAATTTTTTACGCCGGTTTCGATCTGCGCGGGAGTGGTCGTGGTGAACGACAATCGCAGCGTATGAGCCTGTCCGCCGCCCACATAAAATCGCGGCCCCGGCGTGAAATAGACGCCTTGCGGTTGCGCCTGCGCCAGCAGTTCGTCCGAATTCACACACTCTGGTAAGCGCACCCAAACAGCCATGCCGCCTTCCGGTTGTGTCCAACTTGCGTCACGCGGGAAGTATCGTTGCAGCGCCGCCAGCATTACGTCGCGCCGTTGCACATAATGACGGTTGCAGCGCTGCAGATGTTTTTGAAACAAGCCGTGCTGGGCGAAATCAGCCATTGCCGCCTGTGCCAGCAAATTGCCGTGCAGATCGCTGCGTTGCCGCAACGCGTGCAAATGTTCGATCAACAATCGTGGCGCAACGACCCAGCCAACACGCAATCCCGGAAAGCCCACTTTGGAAAAACTGTTGAGGTAAATCACCACACCGTAACGATCCAGCGCCTTGAGCGAAGGCAGCGCCGCCCCGTCATAGCGCAAATCACAGTAAATCTCGTCTTCGACAATTGGCACACGATATTGCGCAGCCAATTCAAGCAACCGTCGCCGCGCGGCCAGGTCCATCGTCACGCCGGTCGGGTTATGGAATGTCGGCACGACGTAAATCAGCTTTGGCCTGCGCCGACGCAACACATCGGCGAGCGCATCCAGGTCAAGCCCGTGCGCGCCGACAGGCACCCCGATAGGTCGGTATTGCGGCTGGCAAAAAAGGCTGAGCGCTCCGGGGTAGGTCGGATTCTCGATGACGACCTCATCGCCCGGCTGCAACAAGGTTTGGCGCAGCAAATCAAGCGCCTGCTGGCATCCGCTGGTCAGCAAAATCTCGCTGGCCTCGGCACGAATGCCGACCAGCGCCAGCTGCTGTAACAAATATTGCTGCAATGGCTCGTAACCGCTGCTCGCGCCGAGTTGTAGCAGGTTGCGACCATCCCGTCGCAATACGCGCTCGACTGAGCGGCGAAATCCATCCAACGGAAATAGCTCTGTCGCAGGCAGCGCGTGCGTAAACAGCACACAATCTTTGCGCCGGGCGGCGTCGCGATTTGCCAGCCATTCTTCCGGACGCAGTTCCGGCAGCATCGTCTCCCAATGAAGCGGCGTCAGCGCCGCAGACGAATCAGCCGGAATAGCGTTGTCACGCAATGGTGTAGCTGGCACAGCCACGATGTACGTGCCGCTGCCGACACGTGAAGCAATCAACCCGTCGGCCAGCAATTCGTCATACGCGGTCGCCACCGTGCTGCGGTTGACGCCCAGTCGTTCCGCCAGTGTGCGATTCGGGGGCAACCGGTCACCGAGTTTGAGCGCGCCGCCCCGAATCAACTGGCGCACCTGCGCCGCGATTTGCGCGTAAAGTGGCATGTGACTGTGCCGGTCGAGTTCGAGAATCACAAGCTGTCCTTTCACCAAATGGCTTATTTACACCAGCCATTTTAGCGATCTGTGCAAACATGAAAACAGCCAATTCCGAGCCAATCACACCCAGCCAATTCCGAATTGCCCGTGCTGAATCAAGGCAGTTCTTTGGAGCGGTTGTTGCGTCTGCACTAAAATCACTTTTCAATGAGTTTCTTTCTCGTGAATGAACCAGCAAACCAGGATTTCCGATCACGCGAATCTGAAACTTTACTTTCGCAGAAGATCGTTTCTGATAATGAAAGCTTTCATCAAAGAGAGGACAGCGTCTATATGCCTAAAGCAAAAAGTCTCGGCACAAAACAATGGGAAGAACTACTCGGAACATTGAAATCCCGGTTTGAGAAACACCCGAACCGCCACCCGGATATGACCTGGGCCAAAGTCCAGGCACGGCTGGAAGCCAATCCGGAAAAACTATGGGCGCTCAGCGAAATGGAACGCACGGGCGGTGAACCGGATGTGGTCGGATTTGAGAAAAAGACGGGCGCATACATTTTTTATGACTGTTCGCCCGAAAGCCCGAAAGACCGCAGAAGCCTTTGTTATGACCGCGAAGCGCTGGCATCACGAAAAGAACATAAGCCGAAAGACAACGTGATTGATATGGCGGCGGCTTTGGGTATCGAGCTATTAACGGAAGAGGAATATCGAGCGTTGCAGCAGCTTGGGGACTTCGATTTGAAAACCTCGAGTTGGGTGAAAACGCCTGCGGAGATCAGAAAACTTGGCGGCGCGCTTTTTTGTGATCGCCGCTACAACACGGTCTTCGTGTATCACAACGGCGCTGAATCTTATTACGCCGCTCGGGGCTTCCGTGGTTCACTCAAAGTCTGAGCGCCGACAAAACGCTCATCGCATTTTCGCGCCCAACACAAAACGTGAGGATTTACCGTGAAGATAAACATCTTGCTTCTGAATGCGTTCGCGCTGTTTTCTCTGGTGATGGCTTGTGGGTGGACACAAGCACTAGATGGAAGGTGGGATGGAACAGTCAGCTACGGCGCCTTGAAAGTGCCTTTCACCATCTACTTTGAACCCAACGGCAACACGCTCAAAGGTTCGCTCGTCAATGGAGACACTCGCGTGTCTTCCACCGAGGGCAGCTTTGAAGCGGGCTCGCTGCGCCTTGCGTTTGGAACATCAGGCACGCGGCTGGAAGCGACGCTGGTAAATGGAGAGCTCAAAGGAACAATTGGGAATGGACAAGACCTGCATCCCTTTACCGCCTCGCAGTTCTGCTCTTGTGCCATCGAAGGCGAAGCGGGGCCGGATATTTCTGGTGCCTGGGACGTGCCCGACGCCAAGTTGCGCCTGACAATCCGGCGCAAAGGCGAGGACACTCTTGCTCACCTGTCGCGCCCGAGCGGTGAGTTTGGCCCAATCGCTGGCCGCTTTGACGGAGTCACGTTTACGCTTGATTACTTTGATGGCATTCGCGCCGCTGTGCTTGAAATTGAACAGCGCAAAGATGGCAGCCTTGACGTGAAACTGATGGAACCGGGTGCTGAGGTAAAGAAGTATCGGGCGGTTCAGACAACACCCCAGAAATAACCCTGACCAACCAGGGCCAACGCGCGCGCAGACGATGCCAGCGGTGTCAGGTATCAATCGAACGCGCACATATCTCTGGCAGCGCTCTCAGCCGACATTGCACGGCTCTTTCAGACAGCTCATTGGTTGTAAATGTCCAGTGGTTGAAAAGGGATCGTTCTTATTGCGGTCACCGTGTCTCACTCTCTGTTCCTCGTGTGATAATGCATCGCACTATCTTTTCTGACCACTTAAAGGGCTAAACATGACAATAACCCGACGTGAATGGATTGCAGGCGTAGCGGGGATGATGGCTTCTATCCATCCTCAGAGTGATGAAGAAAAATGGCAAAAGCTCAGCCAGACGTTTCCCGTGGATCGTTCGCTTATCAACCTGAATCACGCGGGCATTGGCACTTGCCCGCAAGCGGTGTTCGATTCGGTGGTGAGCCATATGCGCAACGAAGAGAAGGCCGTGCCTGCGACCATTTTCAGCTATGGCCCGAAACTCGAACCCATTCGGCAACAACTGGCCACGATGCTTGGCGCTGATGCCGAAGAAATTGCCATCACGCGCAACGCGACGGAATCACTGAATGCTGTGTTGCTTGGCCTGCCGTTGCGGGCAGGCGACGAAGTGTTGACGACGACGCTGGATTACTGGGCGATGCTCGACGCGCTCGATCAGCGGCGCGAACGCGATGGCGTTGTCGTACGCAAAATCCAGATTCCCGTGCCGTGCGAAGACCTGAGCGAGATTGTCCGCCGTTTTGAAGCCGCCATCACTGAACGTACCCGGCTGATTCTGATCTCTCATCCGATCAATCTGAACGGCCAGTTGTTTCCGGTGCGTGACATTTGCCGCCTGGCGCATCGGCGCGCTGTCGAAGTCGTGGTGGATGCCGCGCAAAGTTTCGCGTTGTTGAATTACAAAATGGCCGATCTGGAATGCGATTACCTGGGCACAAGTTTGCATAAATGGTTGCAGGCTCCCAAAGGCACCGGACTGCTTTACGTCAAACGCGACAAGATTGCGAAAGTCTGGCCGCTTTTTGCTTCCGGCACGACGCGCCCCAAAAACGACATTCGCAAATTTGAATTGTTCGGCACGTGGCCGGAAACGATCTTGAGCATCGAAGACGCCATCGCCTTTCACCACACCATCGGAGCCGAACGCAAAGAAGCGCGGTTGCGTCACCTGACCGATTACTGGATCGAAGGCGTGCGCAAGATTCCCGGCATTCGCTTTCACACTTCGCCCAAGACAAGTTGCGGCATCACCTGCGTCGAACTCGAAGGCATCAAAACATCCGATTTGCGCAATTGGCTGTTTGAAAAGCGTGGCATTCTGACAATGGATATCACGCGTCGCACAAAAGAGTTTGCGGGCATTCGCGTATCGCCTTGCCTGTCGAACACCAAAGCCGAACTGGATCGTTTCGTCGAAGCGATGACTGAAGCGCGTCGTGTGTTGGGGTAAGTTGTCCGTGGAAAGTTGAGAGCAAAATTATGACCAAAATCTGCTGCATCATTTCGTTAATCGGCTTTTCGTTTGTGCTGGCTGCGATTTATTCCTCACGCACACAATCGGCGGCGCTGCCTGCGCTCACATCCAAAGGCATTGCCAGTATGGATCAGTTTCTGGCCGATACCGTGGCCAAGCAGGAACTGCCCGGCCTCGTCGCTGCTGTCGTGAACAAAGATCAGATTTTGTATCTCAAAGCGTTTGGCAAACAGAATGTCGGCCAGAACATTCCGATGACGAAAGACACGATCTTTCGCATCGCTTCGATGACAAAGCCGGTGACCTCTGTCGCGATCATGATGCTGGTCGAGCAAGGCAAGATCCGGCTGGATGATCCGATCAGCAAATATCTGCCCGAATACAAAGGGCGCGAAGTCATCGCCACGTTCAGCGAAAAAGATGGCTCGTATACGACGCGCCCGGCGAAGCAGGAAATTACGATTCGACACTTGCTGGCGCATACGTCGGGTTTGGGCTACGACTTCACCAGTCCGACCGTCGCCGCCTTGCTCAAGAAAACCGGCAAGGGAGAACATGAGTTGCCGTTGCTGTTTGATCCGGGCACGCAATGGCTTTACTCGACCAGCCCTGCCGTGCTCGGCGACCTGCTCAAAAAGCTTTCCGGCCAATCGCTGGAACAGCATTTCAAGGAAAAGGTTTTTCAGCCGTTGCAGATGCCAGACACTTCGTTTTATGTACCAGAAGACAAACTGAGTCGGCTAGTGACAAAACACAAACGGGGTGGCGCAAAGTTGACCGAAACGCCCAATCCCGCAAAGTTCACGGCGTTTGAATCTGGCGAAGGCGGTTTGAATGCGACAGCAGCGGATTATGCCGCCTTTGTGCAGATGCTACTAAACCAAGGCAGCCGAGGGAGTGCCCGCTTGTTAAAACCCGAAAGCATCCGCCAGATGATTTCCAATCAAATCGGCCCGGTCATCGTCAGCGAAATGCCAGCCGTGATGCCCGAACTTTCCGCCGCGTTTCCCTTCGGCGCAGGCAAAGACAAATTCGGATTGGGCTTTCAAATCACGATGACCGAAGGCAAAGCCCGCCACGAACGCAGCGCAGGCAGTTACGCGTGGGCAGGCATTTACAACACGCATTTTTGGGTAGACCCCAAACGCGGCATCGGGGTGATTTTCCTGTCACAAGACTTGCCGTTTTACAACACCACCACAATGGGGCTGATGCGTCAGTTTGAGCATCTGGTTTACGCGCATCTACAGTAATCAGATTCAGCCGGAAGATTCACCTCCCCAGGGTTTCCGGCAATGACCGCGTAAATTCACGAACAGAGCTGGCCACTGTGACGCAAAGACACAGTGATTTTGGTGGGACAACGAATCATGAACATCTCTGACGCTGTCACGATTGAGGTGGACGGCTACGAAAAGATTGTGGCGATGCGCGATCCGGCCACAGGCTATCGCGGCATCATTGCGATTCACAGCACGAAGCTGGGGCCAGCCGTCGGCGGCACGCGCTTCTGGAATTATCAAAGCGATGATGAAGCCCTGGCCGATGTGCTGCGTCTGGCGCGCGGTATGACTTACAAAAACGCGGCGGCTGGATTGCCTTTCGGCGGCGGCAAAGCGGTCATCATCGGCGCTGCGCAACAGATTGACCGCGCCGCCTGGTTTCGCGCACACGGGCGTTTTGTCGAGAATTTTCAAGGCCGCTTCATCACCGGCGAAGACGTCGGCACCAGTCCGGCGGACATGGAAATCGCCGCACAGGAAACGCGCTTTGTCGCGGGGTTTGCCGGACGCGGCGGCGATCCTTCGCCGTGGACAGCGCGCGGCGTGTTGCGCGGGATAAAGGCGTCGGCGCGACAACGCTGGGGCAGCGACAACTTACACGGCAAAACGGTCGCGCTTCAGGGGTGCGGCAACGTAGGTTTCGCGCTGGCGCTGCTGCTGAAAGACGCGGGCGCGCGGTTGGTGGTGGCTGATGTAAACGCAGAGCGCGCGGTTGTCTGTGCGCACGCTTGCGACGCAGCGGTCGTGGCGCCTGAAGAAATTTACGATGCCGCAGCGGATGTGTTTGCGCCCTGTGCCCTGGGCGGAATCCTCAACGAGCAAACCACCCCGCGTTTACGGGCGGAAATCATTGCGGGAGCAGCCAACAACCAATTGCGCGACAACGAAGCTGCGCAAGCTATCGAAGCACGCGGCATCCTGTACGCGCCCGATTTCATCCTCAACGCGGGCGGCATCATCAGCGGCAGCGCGTATCTGTTGGGCGAATCGCTAGCCCAACTGGAACAACGTATTGCAGAGATTTACGACACGCTGCTCGCGGTTTATCAACTTGCGACGCAGAAACAGACGACGACCGCAGCAGCGGCGGAAGCCTACGCCGAGCAAATTCTGCGTGGCGCGTGATGGCGAGTTCCGATTTGCGAATCGCCGGAGAGGAGTCTGAATGATGAATGCAGGCGCAGATTCAGCGCTGTTCAGCCCCGCCAACCTCGTGTCGTGCTATCGCACGATGCTGCTGTCGCGGTGTTTCGACGACAAAGAGATCATCCTCAAAAATCAGAATCGCGTTTTCTTTCAGCTTAGCAGCGCCGGGCACGAAGCGATTGCGCTGGCCATCGGGCTGACCTTGCGCCCAGCGTATGACTGGTTGTTTCCGCACGTGCGCGACCGCGCGCTGTTGCTGCATTTTGGCCTGACGCCCTATGAACAATTTCTGGCTTCGGTGGCGGCGCACACAGACATTATTTCGGGGGCGCGGCAAATGCCTTCGCATTGGGGCTGCAAGCGGTTGAATCTGCCTTCGCGCTCTTCGTGCATTGGCATGCAGTTTTTACAAGCCGTCGGCGCGGCAGAGGCAGGAATGCGCGGCGCGCACCTCAAAGCAAGCCTTGAATCATTTCATGCAGATGAAATCGTTTATGTTGGTTCGGGCGACGGCGGAACCAGCGAAGGCGAATTCTGGGAATCGCTCAACACGGCCTGCAATCTGAAACTGCCGGTGCTGTACGTGATTCAGGACAACGGCTACGCGATTTCAGTCCCGGTCGAAGTGCAAACCGCAGGCGGCAGCATTTCCAAACTGCTCAGCGGCTTTCCCCATCTGTTCATAGAGGAATGCGACGGCACGGATTTGCAGGCGAGTTACGCAATTCTGGCGCGAGCGGTGGCGCATTGCCGAACGCGGCGCGGACCGGCGCTGGTGCATGCGCACGTGACGCGGCCTTATTCGCATTCGATGTCGGATGACGAAAGCCTGTATCGTTCGCCCGCCGAATTGGCCGAACAAGCCGCGCGCGATCCTTTGCTCAGGCTGCGTGATTCTTTGATACGCGAAAACATCGCCACGGCAGCAGAACTCCAGCGTTTGCAGGCGGAAGTCAAAGCAGAGCTTGACGCGGCGGCAGA
>JAEUQO010000038.1 GCA_016789605.1 Acidobacteriota bacterium | reverse complement strand
GGTAAACAGAAAAGGCGAGATCGCAAGATTGATAAAACCGTGATGTGAGCGCGGTTTTGTCTCCGAGATACCATTGCGAATTGCGACGGGCAAAGCGCAGTTTGCAATGGTTACAACGGTTCAACAAATGAAAGGGAAGGCAGAGCCCAGTTGTTTGTTGAACCTATCCCCTGCATTCGGGAGACAGCACAACAGCCAGTCTCAGCCCGGGCGCGTAGCGGCAAACCTGCGCGCCCATTTTTTTTGTTCCTGCTCGATGCCTTCGGCAAGCAATCTCACGCCCAGCACAAACAGTACAATCGCAAACGCAGGCGTCAAGAGCGCCAACAGATCATTTCGTTGTAACAACGTCAGGTCAGAAATGGCGGTCAGCATATTGCCCCAGCTTGGTTCGGGTTCTTGCAAACCGACGCCGAGAAAGGACAGTGATGTTTCGGTCAGCAAAAACGTCGGCAGAATGACGAGCATTTGGGTGAGCAAGGGCGCTGCGGCATTGGGCAAAATGTGTCGCCAGAGAATGCGCACCGGCGAGGCTCCCAAACTGACAGCCGCCAGCACGAAATCTCGCTGGCGTAATTCCCACACCAGGCCACGCGTCAAGCGCGCCATTTCCGCCCAGCCGAGTGCGGCAAAGATGCCAATCATCAAGGCGGCTGCGCGTACGGGCGGCAATTCCGGCGGAAAGGCTGCGCGCGCGGCCAGAATGAGCACCAAGGCTGGCAGCGCCAACATCGCGTCGGCTGCGCGCATGACCAGGTTGTCTAGCCAGCGTCCGGCATAACCGGCCAGACAACCAACCACAATGCCCAATACGCTGGCCACCAACGTTCCCAGCGGTCCAACCCACAACGAAAAGCGCGCTGCCAACAACAGGCGAGAAAAACGATCTCTGCCCAGCTCATCACTTCCTAACAGGTACAGGCGGGGGGCATCGGCTTCCGTGCTTTGCAAGCCAAAGAGATGTCTGTTCGTGCTGAACAGGCCAAACAAACGATAGGAATAGCCGCGTGGAAACAGCATCAACGGATAGGCGCGCTGTGTGTCGGTTGTGTATTGGCGTCCCAGAGAATCCAGCAATCGTTCGGGATAGATAAACGGTCGCCAGTGCCAGTTGCCCGCTGCATCGCGCCAACGTATGGTTGCCGGTGGAGAAAACGGGTCAAGGCGAACTTGGGTGCGGTAATCATAGGGAGCCAGGAAGTCGGCAAACAGCGCTACGCCATAGAAGAGCGCAACAATGACCGCGCCCGCCAACCAGAAGCGGTGCTGCCACCATCGTTCCTTGCGCAAAAAACACACACGCTTCCACATGAGCTTATCCCAGTTTGCCAAGAGGCACGTCACCGTATGCGCGGATCATTCCAGCGCCAGCATAAATCCGCCAACAAATTGCTAAGCAACACCGCTGCCGAGGCGACCAGGACGATTCCCAACAACAGCGGTACGTCGCGGCTGGTCACTGCCAGCACGCTCATTTGTCCCAAGCCGGGCCAATACAGCACACGCTCGACGATGACCGATCCACTCAACAAGCTGCCGAGCGACGTGCCAAATACCGTCAACAACGGGCCGAGTGACGGTCGCAAAATGTAGCGCCAGAGGATGGCAATTTTGGATAAACCTTTGGCATACGCCGTTCGCACAAAATCCTGTTCAAGCGCTTCGCCGATGCGGCTGCGTGTTTGTGCCAGGGCCAGGGCCAGCAACGGCGTTGCGAGTACACAGGCGGCCAGCAATAACCGATAGGCGGCTTGTTCGCGAAACAACGACGCGCGGGCGATTGCCGTTAACATCGCCAGCGCCAGCAATAACCGGGGAGCGGAAGACGCCAACAGGATGAGTGCACTGCAAAACCGATCCAGCCAGGATTGCGGACGGCGGGCAGCGGCGATTCCCAGTGGCAAGGCTACCGCCCAAGCCAAAAACAAGGCCAGCGCCGACAACGTCAGTGTGCGACGCAAACGCGGCCAAAGCAGAGCGCTGACTGGCGCATGAAAATAAACCGAATGCCCTAAATTGCCGCGCAGAACATTGGTCAGCCACTCTCCATAGCGAACCGGTAAGGGGCGATCAAGACCATAAATACGCCGCAATTCAGCGCGCGTTTCGGGGGACATCTGAGCCTGACTATCCAGTCCTGATAACGCATCGCCGCCCGCCGCAGAGAGCAGCCAAAACGTGAGCGAGGAAACGACCAGCAAAACCAAAAGACTTTGCCATAATCTGTGAAGAATTTGTCTCATAGTCCGTTGCTGTGCTATACACCCACACTGTGAGAAGTCGCAAGCGGCAGCTCACAATTGTGGTTTTCGATACAAACGCCCGTCGTCTTTTTGGCCCGCGTTGCTCCCCGTGCTTCACTGGATCTGCTTCTCATCAACCTCACTTCCACACTGAGAAAAGAAACCATGTTGCGACTACATTCCTTGCTTGTTGTGCTTTTGTTGCTTGGCCTGACAGCCTGCAAATCCTCTACACCTACTCAATCTTTATCCGAGAACAATGCTGAACGATCGCGCGAACGCGTGGTCGGCAAAGCCGGCGGAAGCGTGACATATCGGTTAACTGCGCCGCCGCAAAGCTTCAACTATTTGAAAATCGCCGATGAACCATCGTTGATCGTTGCCTTCTATTTATTGGGTGGGCGGTTGGTTGAATTTGATCACGATACGGGAACTTACGTGCCAGGCGTTGCCGAACGCTGGCAACTGGCAGCAGACGGACGCACTGTAGATGTCACGTTGCGAGAGGGCGTCAAATTTTCTGATGGACAGCCGCTGACGGCACAAGATGTCGCTTTTACCTTTCGTGCGTTGTATGACGAGCGCACGGCGTCACCGGCGTTTCGGGATGCTATGTTGATTGGCGGGCGTCCCATCGAAGTCCGTGTGACAGATGCACGGCGGTTGCAATTGGTGTTTCCCGAAACCGTGGCCGTGCCCGAAAGCTATATGTCGAACCTGGCGGTGTTGCCGCTGCATGTGCTCGAAGCGGATTTCAAGCGCGGGACATTGCGGGATGCATATGGGGTGGGCGCGCCGCCCCAAAATATCGTTACGGCGGGAGCATATGCCGTTTCTGCCGTAGCGCCAGGCGAGCGGATTACCTTGCGCCGCAACCCGCACTACTGGAAAAAAGACACGGCGGGAAATCCGTTGCCCTATTTGGACCAGCTGGTGTTGGAAGTCGTCAGCGACGCCAACAACGCGCTGGCGCGTGTGCAACAAGGCGAAGTTGATTTGATTGATCGCATTCGTCCCACGGATTATGCGGCGCTTCGGTTGCAAACGGGCAATGCGCGGGCGGTGGATGCCGGGCCGGGGTTGAGCACCGATCATCTGTGGTTCAATTTGACGCCGCAAGCCGACGCCGGCAAACGACCCTGGTTCAATGAGGTGAGATTTCGTCGTGCGGTTTCACAGGCCATTGATCGCAAATCCATCGCCAAAATTACGCTGCAAGGATTGGCCACGCCGCTGTTTGGTTTTGTCTCGCCAGGAAATCGCGCTTGGGTTGCCAGCGATTTGCCACAAGCGGATTTCGATTTGGAAAAAGCGCGAGCGTTGCTGATAGAGGCGGGATTTGCTTTGCGCGGGACGCCGCAAACGCCAGAGCTGTTTGACGCCAGCGGCAACCGCGTGGAATTCACCTTACTGGCGCCTGCCGAAAGTCAGCCGCGTATGATGACGGCTGCGGTCATTCAGGAAGACCTGGCCAAACTCGGCATCAAAATGCAGGTTGCGCCGCTGGAGTTTGGCGAATTGCGACGACGCATTGAGCAAAGTTTTGCCTATGATGCGGCATTGTTGGGAGCTTCTGTTACGGAACCTGATCCTTCGTCGTATAGCAACTTTTTGCGTAGCAGCAGCCCCTCACATCAGTGGCATCCGAATCAAGCTACGCCTGCCACGCCGTGGGAGGCGCGCATTGATGAATTGCTGAATCAACAAGCGCGCGCAACCAAACCGGAACAGCGGCGCGCGCTCTTTCGCGAAGTGCAGGCGATTCTGGCTGAACAACAGCCTGTGATTCCCATTGTGGCGCGGCATCTGGCTTCTGCCGCCAATGCGCGCGTGGGCAATCATCGCCCCAGCACGATCCTGCCGTATTCGCTGTGGAATGCCGAAGAATTGTTTATTCGTTGATTCGTTGAGCAGGCATCAAAAGCGGCGGCCCCGATTCATCGCGCATGAATCGGGGCCGCCGCTTTTTTGCTCTTGGCCGAAATGAACCTCTGGCCATCAGCAGATCAATCCAGCGCCAGACGCGTCAGCACCACCAACGCGTGTGACAGTTCCAGGCGCGTAAACGCTTTGGCTGGATTGAATGTCGAACCGTCAGCTACGAACAAACCGCGCGACAGCGCGAGCGCCACGTAACCACGATATTGCCAGGGAATCTGGGCCGCATCGCTGAACGGCAACGACGCACCGGCTTGGGCTTCTGCTTGAGTGCGCAAGCCCGCCGCACGCACCAGCGCAATGACGGCAGCCAGACGGTCTGCGCGGTCGTCTGGTCGGAATGGCCCGCCAAACGATGTGTCAGGGAAAAGCGCGCCGCCCGGCGCGGCTTGTGCGCTTTCAACCATCGTCATGCTGGCCAGATCATCCACATCACTGAACCGCGGTCGCGCGGGCAAATACTGGGGTACCCGTCCACCGATGACCAGCGCGCTGGCCAGGTCAAAACGTGAGACGGTGAACCGAGGACGGAAATTTCTGCCGAACGGACTCATCACAAACGAACGCAAGTTCTGGTAAATCTCGTCGCGCGCCGTTTGCGATAAAGAGCCGAGGTCTTGCATCGGCGTATATTCCGCACGGGTGACTTCCAGTGCGCCTATGTATGGTTGCGCCGTGCCGAGCAACGCATGTTGTACGCGCGCGCGCCAGGTTCCGGCTTGCGGCTGGAGCAAGGTCACGCCTTCTTGTCTGCCGGTTAAACCAAGCAGATTTACCGGCAGATTCACGCGGTTGGACGAGGCGCGTTGCACTCCCGACGGGTCTGACACCGACAAACCAAGGTCATTCAAGCTGAGCAAGCCGCCCCAGCCGATTCTGATCGAAGCCTGCAAGGTGTTGGCAGGGATGGACAGACTGGCTGTGTGGCTGCCGAGCAATTGCACGGTGCCGCCAAATTGGCGCGCCGGATCGTTAATGAAACGCGTTTGTCCTTGATCGAGCGTGGCGCGGAACATCCCCATCCGCCGTTGTGGGAAGGCGGCTTCCAATGTGGCGGCGTGAATGTTCAACAACCCTGCGCCGACTTCGTGCGCATAATGCGGCGGCAGGGGAGTTGCCGTTCGCTGCAAAATATCGCGCACTTGTGCCGGCGTCAGATTCGGATTGGCCTCCAGCATCAAGGCGATTGCACCGACAACCTGCGGCGCGGAAAAGCTGGTGCCGCTTGAGGTCGTGTAATACGGCAACTCCCAGGGCGTCAGAAGTTGCAGATCAACCATAGATTGAACGCCGAAAATACCCGTCAGGCTGAGCAACGGATTGCTGCGCAAACTGACAATGTTGACGCCCGGCGCCACGACCGTCGGTCGTGCTGATGCCAGCCGGAAATCTCCGCGCGAAGAGAAATCCGCCAAGCGGCCTTCTTCGTCTGTTGCGCCCACGCTGATCACCCACGGAGCCATGGCATACGGGTTGAGCGTTGCCGTTCCCGGACCGGTGTTGCCCGCGGAAAAGACCACGTTGATACCGCGCTCTGTGAGCATTTTGGTGGCCACATTGACCGGATCGTTGGCGTCAAACAACGTGTTGGCGGAAAAGCTGCAGTTGACCGCTTTGACGCCATAAGACGGACCTTTCCACAAGAGGTAATCCAAGCCTTCCAGAATGAAGAGCAAGGTCAGATCGCCCGCGCTCAGACCGAGCAAACGTGCGCCCGGCGCGACGCCTGTGTATTTGCCGCCTGACAGCGCACCGTTACCCGCAATGACACCGCCGACAAACGTGCCGTGTCCGTTGACCAGATCAGAGTTGGCGAGATTTTCCAGCGAAATCGGCGGATTGAATCCCAGCCCAATGCCCAGCGTGCCGACGAGCTTCACGTTCTGCACGACGCGTCCGGCCAGATCGCTATGCAATCCATTCAATCCGCTGTCGAGCACTGCCACGGTGACATTGCGGCCAGTGAGTGACGAACCGCCGTAACGCTGTTTCAGGTCCGCGTCGGCTTTCACGCGTTCAACGCCGGTCAATCCGCGTCCGGGATCGGCCAGCAATTGCAAGGTGCGGTTGCCGTAAATGGAGCGCACATTGGGCAGCTTCGAGATGGACAACAACGCTCGTTTGCTGGCGAGCACTGCGATGGCGGGCAACACGCGGTAACGGGTTCCGCCCAGCACACCATGTGCGCGCAAATCATTCAGGTCGCTTTCGGTCGGCGTTTGGTGATAGACGATGACGGCATTGACATTGCTGTCGTCAGTGAGCGTGTTAAGCAGAACGGCGAGTTCCGGGTCAACGCTTTGCAACCCGATAAGCTGCGTTACGGAATTGACCAGACCGGTGACGGTGTCCACGCCCGTGGCCGTGATGCCATCAACGCCTGTGGCCGTAATGCCATCCACACCCGTGACCGTGATGCCATTGGGCGGAATATTGACGATGGTTCCGTCAACGCCGGTTGCGACAATGCCGTCAGCCGTTTGCAACACAAAGCTGTCAACGCCCGTGGCTGTGATGCCATTGGCCCAGGCAATCGTGAAGGAATCAGGGCCGGTCGCAGTCGCTCCGTCAACGCCAGTGGCTGTAATCCCATCAACGCCCGTCGCGGTGATGCCGTTGGCCTGATGAATCAACAACGAATCGAGTTGATATACCGTGCCATCTACCCCAGTGGCGGTGATTCCGTCCACGCCCGTGGCGGTAATGCCCGCCGCGCGGGTCATTGACAGGCCATCTACGCCGGTGGCGGTGATGCCGTTCGTGCCGGGATAGGTCACGCCATTGACGCCGGTGTTGGTCACGCCATCCACACCGGTGGCGGTGATGCCGTTCGTGCCAAAGGAAAGCAGGCCGTCTACGCCGGTGGCGGTGATGCCGGATGTGCCTGTGTAGATGACGCCGTCTACGCCGGTGGCGGTGATGCCGTTGGAACCGGTGATGAGCAAGCCTGCTTGTGCTTGCGCGATCAGTAAGACGGTAATGAGAAACGCGGCCCAAAAGCGGCGCGCACTTCTTCTGGTCGAGAAGTGATGGAGGGGGGATAGTTTCATGCAAACCTCGCAGGAAAGTGCCGAATCATTTCGGCGGCAGAGAAAACTCTCTTGTCAGGTTGCGATTTGCCAACCAGAGCAAGGCTAAATTATGCGAAGCACCATTTGCTGTGTGGGGCAAATTATTTAGTTTTGAGTCAACATACCGCGCCGATTTGAAGTGGGGAGTCAGCGGGTGGCATTCGGTGACTGCGTTATAGTTGGAACCAAACCATAATACTGTTCTGCGACAGCATTCGTCAGTCAGATTTTGGGCAAACACGCCTGCTTATGGGCGGTTTTTTTGACCAGCCATTCGGGTAGCTGGTTATGCTGCCGGTTGTCCGAACAGCTCACGAAACACTTTTTGTGTTTCTGCGGAAGGGGCTACGCCGAGTTCATCCCTGAGCAAATTGCGCAACGTTTCAAACTGATCTTTGACGGCTGCGCGATTGCCCAGCGCCGCGTGGGCGCGCATCAACTGGCAATGGATGTCTTCGCGGAACGGATCGGCGTGCAGGATTTGCTGCGCAAGTTGCAGGGCGCGCAGCCAGTCACCGCCTTTTTGTGCAGTGACGACTAACGATTCGAGCATATGCAAGTATTGCTCGCGATAGTAAGACCGCTGTTCTTCTACCCAGTTGTCATAACAGCCCTGCATGAATTCGCCACGATAAAGTTTGATCGCTTGTTCATACCGAGCAGTGCAACGGTCGTGCTGTCCGGCGCGGCGCGCGGACTCGCCTTCTGCGACCAGCCGGTCGAATTCCTCAAGGTCTATGCGATAGGCTGCGTCGGGGTTGAGCAAATAATCCCCGTCTCGATAGAGCAGAAAATTGAGTTTCAGCGGTTGATTGCTATTGAGCGCCTTGCGTATGTGTGAAACCGTCGGGTGAAAGTTACGCGCCACGGCATCCAAATCGGCTTCGCCCCAGAACACGTCAATAATGGTGTCTTTGGGCGCGCGCCGGTGACGGCGTGACGCAATGAAGCAAAGAATGTCGCGTGCGCGTTTGGTCGTCCACGCGTCAGAAGCGCAGGGCCGTTGTGGATCGCGGAAGATTTCGACCGGCCCCAGCATATTGATGGTCAAGTCGGCCAATGGCGTAACTACTTCGGCGACTTCACTGGCCGGCGGCGCAGCCGCTGGAATCGTTATTTGCGCGCGCAATTCTGGCGGCAGCAATTCTGCGGCTTCGTGGGTTGTGAACAATTGCGGATAGGCGGCGACTTCTCGTTGCAACCAGTATTCGTAATCGTAACGAGCCGCCAATTCGAGCGCGCGGCGCAGATGCTCCAGCAGCAAGGCCTCTTGTCCCCCCGCCCAATCGCAAACCGCCAGCAACAACGAGGCTTGCGCTTCGTAATAGTGCAACCCGTTTTCGCGGAAGTAATGGCGGGCAGGATCAAGTTCCGCCGCCGCCGTTTTGTGGTCGCGCTGCGCCAGCAAAACGCGGCTGCGTGCCAGCGAAGCGGTGTGCAATCCCATTTCATCTTCGCGTACGACGCGGGCTTCGATCAGGCGGTCGAGCAATGCGCGTGCGCCGATCTGATCCCCCAGTTGCAAGCGCAGCAGCGCTTGTTCTTCCCACAATTCGCGGCGCGCCGGGTCAATGCCTGCGGTTTCGTAAGCACGAGCGGCGCGCTCATAAAACTCTGCCGCGCGCGTGGCTTCGCCTCGTTCGCGGTTGAGATTGCCATAGGCTTCGAAAATCTCCGCGCGCAACGCCGGTAAATTGAAAAGCTGGCAACCCGCCAATGCCTGTTCCAGATGGTGTTCACACGCGGATAAATCGCCGCGATACAAATGACAGCGTGCAATGTTCAGGTGCGACGTGGCTTCTTGCGGCAAGGGCGCGCCGCCTTTGCGGTCGCGTTGCATGCGTTGTAACCAGCGCAAGGCTTCACCGAAATCACCGCGCACGAGCGCCGGCAAACCCAGATTGTGTGTGATCAGGCGCGCATCGTGCTCGTCATTTTGTTCTTCGGCGGCTTGCAGCGCCAGGCGAAATTCGTGCTCGGCTTCTGCATATTGGCCCAGCGCCAGCAAACACAACCCGCGCGTATTGCCGCATTTGACTCTGACGATTGCGCGCTCATCGCTCAGGTCCGTCGCCTGGCGCAAATAGGCAAAGGCCATCGAAAAATCGCCCTGTCGGCGCGCGATAGTCGCCAGCGCATGCAAGGCTTCCGCTTCGCCATTGCGGTCGCCATTGGCATCCAGCAGCAAGGCTGCCCGTCGCAAAAGCGTTTGTGCGGATTCGTATTCACCAGCCAGGCGCAACGCTTCAGCTTGCGACACCAATGCGCGCGGATGTTTTTCCAGTGCTGTTTGCGGAATTGCCTCGGCAAACGCGCTGAGCGAAGTCAGCGCGCCTGACGCGATCCAGAGCAATCCGTGTTGTCCCAGTACCGCCGCCGCGCGCGTGAAATCTTCTGCCGCCAGCAGGTGTTGCATGGCAGGCTCCCATTGTTCCCGCACCAGAAAATAGTCGGCCAGCCGCGTGTGTTCTGCCGTGACGCCAGCCTGGCCGAGTTCTGCGCGCAAACGGCGACGCAGGAAACTCTTGAACAACGGGTGCAGGCGATATTCTTCGCCACTGCCGTCAGACACGACCGACATGAAAATGTTGCGTCTGACCAGCGCGGGTAACACGGCCGGGCATTCCAGCGCGGGGAACAGGCGCGCCGCCGTTTCCAGTTCGATGCGGTCGAGTAAGGACAGGCGCAGCAACAAGGTCTGTACCGGTTCCGCTTCGCCCGCAAAGACTTCTTCCGCGAAGTAATCAAAAATGTCGCGCTCCGATTGGCGCAGGATTTCTGACAGATCGGGTTTGTCTGCCGCGCCGTGTACGGTGGCGTGACGTTGCGCCAATTGCCTGACCAGTTGCAACGCCGTAATCCAGCCTTGCGTGCGCGTGCGATATTCCACCAACTGTTCTGCGGTCAATTCCAGATCGAAAACCTGACGAAAGAGCGCTTGCGTTTCTTCGTCGGTGAATAGCAGGTCGTTGCGGTCAATGACGATCAGCCGTGATTGCGCGCGCAACCGTGACAGACTGAGAGGCGGCATTTCGCGCGAGATGATGATCAGGTGCAGCAAATCAGGCAGGTATGCCAGCAGCCGATCAACGATTGTGTGAACGGCTGTTTGCTGTCCCAGATGGTGATAGTCATCCAGCACGACCACGATTTGTTGTTCGGCGCGTTCCAGGACTTCGTTGAGCAACACATCAACGGCACGTTCAGGATGTTGGCTTAGTTCGGCTGGCGCTTGCTGGAAATACGACAATAAGGCCTGGCCAAATTCCGGCAGATGCTGTGCTAATCCGTGCGCCAGATAACCCAGGAAAACAGACGGATCGGCGTCGGTATGATCCAGTTGATACCAGACGGTCTGGCGCGCTGCGGAACGAACAAAGTCGGCAACCAGCGTAGTTTTGCCAGAACCGGCGTTGGCAGTGACCAGCGTGACAGGAGATTCCAGATTGGCCCGCAAACGCTCAACCAACCGCGGGCGCGACAATAGAGTCGGCGCCGGGCGCGGAGGGAGCAGTTTGGTACGTAGAAATAGCGTTCGTTCCATCACGAAGCCAACTATCCAACAGAAACAGCGACCTTGAAAAGCACAAAAAGAAGGACACGGGAAAGCACACGATGCCGTCACCAGTCCAGTCTGCCCCGGATTTTTGCCGCCGGTTACTGAGGAAGTAGTAACCGAAGCCCCCACAGCCGTTGCAGACTGGACTGGTGACGGCACGTATGCCGCTGCCAATTTTCGGTAACTGCGCAAAAACTGAGCACGCAACCGTGCTCGTTTTTGCGCGGGATTTGTCGTTATACCGCCAACGTTGCCCGGTGCGTTCGGGTGACCAACGATGTCAGAGCAGAAATGCGCCCGTGGCTTTGCGCCAAGGCCGCTCCCGCCTGACCTGCGGCCAATCCATGATGTGCAAACAATTCCAATGCTTCGCTGGGCGTAAATGCCAGCTCGGTTTCAGTTAACACGTACAACCGTTGTTTCGAGCGCAAACGCCAGAGCGGCGCGGGCGGTAAACTGCGCGCCAAAATGAGCAATTGCGTTTCTTCGGAAAGCAGTGTCAACAAACGATAGAAAAATGGCGTCAACCAATAACCGTCATAAACCAGATGCAGGTCGTCAATGATCAATAACAATGGGGTCGTCAGTTTTTGTAATTCGTGGGCGAACAGCTCTGCGAGCGTAGAAACGTCGTGCGCGGCGGTGCGCTGAATGACTTGCAACAACGCGCGCGCGCCAAACTCGGGGCATTGTTCTGCCACGCAGGCGGTCAAGTATTGTAAAAACCAGCGAAGATCGGTTTCCGGCGCATTGACTGTGTACCAAACGACGCGTCGCGCAGCTCCTGCATGTTTATAGCGGCGAGCGAAATCTGCTGCCAGCGTCGTTTTACCCGTACCAGCACGCCCGGCAATGACGGTTGCACCATAACCTTGCAAGCCTTCAGCCAGCGAGGTGAGCAGCCGTGGGCGCACCAGATGCGGGTAATCCTTGGGGATCGTCATTTTTTCGCGAATCAATTGCATATTCCTCCGTATGGGCAGGGAATCACTCAATTCCCTTGCTGTCGTTGATTGACAGAGCGGCTGATATGCCCAGGGGCGAGGTCTATCAGTGTGTGTAAGCAGGATCGCCATTTGTTTGTCCTGTGCCTGTTTTCCTACAAGCACCGTCTGTCATCAGACTACAAATTCCACTTGAGGAATTCTTGAGGAACTAAAAAGCAAATTGGGGACGTTCACTCAAAAAATTGCGCTTAAGTGCTTCAACCATACGTTCAGAAATCGCGTCTTCCACCGTAAAGGGGTCGCTCAACTGTTCATCAAACTGTGCGGCCCACAGCGGAACACGTTCACTGACACTGATTAACTGGGCGGTGGCGCGCAACCGCTGTCCGGCGCACTGCAAGCTGCCATCCACCACGGCGTCCGCGTCCAATTCTTGTCCTACTTGCACCGGATCAAAATCGAGTCCACTGAAACGGCGCACTGCGCTGGTTGGACGCACGATAATCTGGCGAAAATTACTCAAGCGCGTGATCAACGCATCGGCCAATCCAAGCTCCAAATGAGACTCCGCAGCCGCACAACCCAGCGGTTTGAAAGGCAATACGGCGATTGTGCGGACAGGAGGAGAATTTCTGGTTTCGCGCGTGTCGTTGGCACGCCTGACCATTGCGGTGAAACGATAACCACGGCGCGGCACGGTCGCAATATACGGTGAGCAGCGTCGGTCATCGCCCAATGCCTTGCGCAAGGCATAAATATTGGTTGAAAGGTTACCTTCCTCGACGTAGGTGTCAGGCCAGACGGCACGGATAAAGTCTTCGCGTTCAACGACCTCTCCGCAGTGTTCAACCAGCAGCAATAAGGTGTCAAATAGCTTGGGCGTGAGTGGCACTTCACGGCCTTCGTGCAGTAGCAACCGCGCCAGGGTATTGAGCTGGAAGGGACCAAATTCGTAGCAACGTCTGACTGAGTGACTGGCAGGGTAATTCATGACTTCCTCACTTTCTCCGGCACCATCCTGAGAGATTTTCCTGTGTTGGGTGAGTCCAGGTCGAGCTTTTTGGCCTTCCCGGTTTTTGCCTAGTTGATTGGAATGAATGGGAACCGCACTGTGCAGCATCATATGGTTGTCTTGGTTAACTTGCGATTTTTTGTACCGTACCAGTAGCGGCGCTACCGGTACGGCGTTGTCAACGAACACCTAACACCCGTCCTATCAACAAGATCAGCAAGCTCTTCGTGCTCCCGTCTATTAATTCTTGCGGAAGGCTTTCCCACGAGCATTTGCTTACCGATGCGCAAAATATCTCTCAACAAGCTTGAGGAATTCTTGAGAAGTCTGACTAAGAGGGTGGTTTTTTTTATCGCCACTTGAGTGTTAGCCGGTCACACCGCCAGATGAGGCGATTAACCACACACTAGAATGGTTTTCAGAATTCTTTGATGTCATTTTCAATTCTTCCACAGGTTTTCCTTACCACCTTTTGTCTATCCTCTGCCTGTCTGAGAAACGACCTGACGGAAACTATTAGTGATAGTGATGCTCATTGGCTGGCTGATGCCAATCTTCAATTGCGTGAGAAGCCAGCTCGGATTTTTACCTTGCCGCGACAGTCGGTATCGTCACGGACAGGCTGGTACGCAGCTTTTCCAAGCGCGCCGTTGTTGGGCGAAGT